>NZ_JAHLPI010000001.1:0-71113 GCF_018917825.1 Ruminococcus sp. MSJ-25 | reverse complement strand
TCGGTGGCGTTTGAGTTGAGGTCACACCTGTTCCCATGCCGAACACAGTAGTTAAGCTCTTCTTCGCCGAAAATACTTGGATGGTAACGTCCCGGTAAGATAGGGTGCTGCCGACACCTTACTAAACAGAGAAGATAATATTCTTCTCTGTTTAGTCATATTCCTCCTTAGCTCAGTCGGTAGAGCATTCGGCTGTTAACCGAAGGGTCGTTGGTTCGAGTCCAACAGGGGGAGCCATACTTGTGCAATAAAATAGATGCACACCTCGAAAAGCTCGTATTTACGAGCTTTTTTTGCGTTTTGAGGGTAAAAATTTCAGGTGTAAAACCATAGATGCTTTTTCGTTAAAAAAGGATCTGAACCCTCAACAATTAAACATCGTCAAACAAAACGGCAGACTTTGAGTATATTTTGCTCTAAGCCTGCCGTTTTGTATATAAAAGAACTTTCACAAAGTTTTCAATACAAATTTATTGGATCTGCCGATTTTGTTGGTATCTCTTAAAATAGAGAAACCAATAGGATCGGCTTTTTTTTGTTTTTTAGAGCGGATACTCAGAATTCCTTAATGTAAACGACATGACGGTTGTTTATCCTAATGGAATAATTGATATTATTCCGTGGGAAAACGGAAATGTGGACAAGAAAAATATTCAAAGATTCTTAACGGCTCTTTTAAAAGACGGCGAGTCTGAAACAATCAGTCTGAAACCCGGAGAAAGTATTGTCGGACATTATTCAGCAAGAAAAAAACACTTTCTTCTAATTTTGATGACTAAAAAAATATAAGAAAGCATTACCATAGGAGCGGCAATCGGATTTCTGATCATAATTTTTCAGCATGGAAAACTGTGCGTCGGATTCCTATGAAAACAAGATTTCACATATCAGGAAGAAAAAATTGAAAAGAAGAATCATTTCAATTTTCATGTCTGTTATTGTCCCCATCAACATAATTGTTCCGGTCTACGCTTCGGCAGCAGATGTCGCTGATAACAATTCATCTGTCTATATAGGCAATGGTTATGTTGTTTATTATGATATTAAAAGCTCATGGGGCAATAATCAGAATATTGAAATAAAAATCAAAAATATAGGTTCAGAAACTATATCAAACTGGGCTTTGAAATACGACGCTCATGGAGAGATAAGCGGACTTTGGAACGGCATTGCTTACAGCAGCAAAACTCAGTATATTATAAAAAACGCAGGATATAATTATGAAATTCAGCCCGATCAGGAAGTGAATTTCGGTTACTGTGTGACAGGAGAAGGTCTTGAAATTCCAAAAGCTTTTGAAATCTGTTTACAAAGAACCGATAAAGCAGAAAATGAATATATTGTTTCGCTGAATGTTACCAACGATTGGGGTAACGGTTTTACCGGTGAAATAAAAATACAAAATCTCTCAGCCGAACCAATAGAAGCTTGGCGACTCAATTTTGATACTAATTTTACAATTGAGGATATATGGAATGCGAGACTGGTATCTGCAGATGCAAATTCATATTCTATTGCAAACGACGTTACAACAACCCCGATAGCAGCTAATGAAACTAAAACATTTGGATTCAAAGCTTTAAAGGAAAGAGGTGTAACAGCGGAAATATTCAACTGTATAGTTAATAGAGTGACTATTAACGAAAACTTTAAATCGCTTGAATTTCTTGAAACTGGTCTTGTGTTGACTTCTTTTGCACAATACAATTAAAATACGATACAGATGACGACGGTATAAACGACGGCGATGAAATAGCTCTAGGACTTGATCCATTAAATCCCCAGACTTTTGGCGTGCCTGATTCTGAGTATATATTTGAAGTTGACGTTCCGTCAGTTGTCGAAAATTTTTCAAATATTAATACCGATACAAATCCTTTCGATGTATCGGTTAAAATAAAAGCTGCAGGGAATATTCTGTCAAATCTTGATGCAAGAGAAAGCCTTTGCTCAAAAGCAATGACAAATGATGCAACTTTAGGAATTTGTTCGGAATTTATTTACGATGAGGGTTGCAAAATTGAAGAAGCTGTGATACAATTTAAAATAGATGACGAGTATGCAGTCGAAGCAGATACTAAAAAGGCTGAAGATTCTGAGTTCTATACACTGTTTCCATTGCTTATTTCAGTATTAGAATTAGGCAATTAAGGCATATCTACTGCTTTTTCATGTATATCGGACCTTTTCAGTAACACGGTCAAAACTTGTAATTAATGAAATAAGAAGATTATTGAACTTAGAGGAGGATTTTTTTTGATAGATGGCAATAATGAGTTAGAAAATCATATTTACTATGTTTGCTTAATAAATGTTATTTTATTTCTGATTGGCGTATTTGCGGCTTATGGTGTTTATTATGAATATTTGTATGAAGGGATATTCACTAACGGTATATCTGATTTCAAAAGATTGATAATATTTAATTTTATATGCTATCTTTTGGTTGTGTATAATGCCGCAGTCATTATAATGGCTATGGGTGAGGGCCTTTTGCTAAGTGCAAGATATAGGATATTTAATAAGTCAAAAAAATTAGGCTTGAAAATTATTACATCAGCCGTAATAAACCATGATAAAGATTTTTTGTTAAAAAAACGGATACGGATATTAGTTTTTATTTGTTTGCTTATAGGAGTAGGTGCAGGTATAAATAAAATATTTGAGATCAGCAATATGACAGTATTTGAACAGTTGTCTCTGATATCCGAAATAAATGACGATATAGAATATGATGATCCGATAAGTATTGAAACCGACAGCATTGAGTTATACGATAATCGAAATATTTGGGTAGAAAACAGTGATGGTGTTAATGTAAAACGATCACTAAAATCAAGTCAGGTCGAAACGATCAAGGGCGACAACGGATTTCAAAAAGAAATTCCAGTTGAACGGCATTTTCGAATCTCATATTATAAAAGATCAGGTTATGTAAAAGAAGTTCTGGATATAACGGATACCTCCGATTACAATTTGTCACTTAGTTCTCCATCATATTCATATTTTATAAAACAAAATATTGAAATAAGATTAAGCGTCAATGAAAACAATACAATACTTGTAGAGCGTTCTGGTATTGCAGTGTATGATGATTTAGATCCGAACAGCGTAGAATTAGCTGAGATGGAAAAGAAAATATATTGGTACATTACCTGTGACGGCGAGTTCTATAAGCGCAGTTTAGCTATTCGGTCAAACTGGACAAATATTCTAACTTTTGCTCCTGCCGGAGATTACGCTGTCACTCTTGTTTTGGATAATGACGAAGAAATCGAAGATCAAGCCCCTATCAGCAATACCATTTTATATTCTAAGAGGAGTAAGAATAGTAATTCTGAAGAGTATGAGAGTGTACCACTGGAAAAAGAAGATTGATTATTTTAGGGGAAAAAGCAATGACCCAATTCACAAAATCATTCCTATGGCGGTTCATATTAGACGTTATCTTATTGGGAACATTTGTTAGGCTTTGTCAAAATATTATTTTGACAATTACGTCAAGATTCATATCTGAGGTGACATAATTATGGCTAACAAGGCATTATTTTGGTATAACTACAAAAGATTTGTTGACGAAGGCACCATTAAGCCGCTGTCTCCAAAGACATTTGCATTGTCAGGATTAATAACGGTTTGTGGTCTTGTGCTTAGTCTAACAATTTATTGTTTGGTATTTCCTGATAGTTTTGTTGGAGAGAATACACCTATTAAACTGTTTTTCTGTACATTGTTTTATATGCTTGGTACGCTTGCCATGATCGGCGGAGTGTACTTTGGTATATCGCTTGCTGTTACAAGGTTTATACCTGATAAATTATGTAATATATCCGGTCAATGTAAAAGTGCAGTAATGGCATATGGCGCATCGAGTATAGCCTACAGTGTAAATAAAGAATTTGAAGAAGAAATAAATAAAATACCAATTGTCAATCAGTACTACAATATTCGACTAGTGGATGTTCAAAATTATTATTATAGGTTAGCTTATGCAAGATTATTATCTGAAAAGAAATATGTCGATTTTAAAGAGAGTGCTCCAGAACTATTTTCAGCACTGCGTGATAATTCTGACATAACTTCTGCGAAAATAATGATAGCAAAGCTTGAGAAGGTGTTGACAGATGCGTAAATATCCCAGAAATGTAGAAGAGAAAGATAATTACCTTTCTCTTTTGATATTTCCGAATTTGATGCTATACATAATTGCATTTGCAGGATTTGATTATTTTTATAATAATGTATTTTGTGAATTTAAGGCAGAACTTCATTTAACAAAGATATTATACTTTTTAATGATTGTGATATGTTCTTATAATGCTTCTAAACTCATTTTGACGCTGGTTGAGTTTCCGTACAGAACCTATAAGGGTGAGCATTATACATACAGGAATAAATTTAATTTTTTCAAGGCAATTTATAAAAAACAATTTTTTCGCATTTTTATAATGTTTTTGCTCTTTTTTCTCTGTATGCTCATTCATATGAATTTAAAAGCATTTGATTATGAAATTACGCCTGAACATCAAACAAATATTAAAGAAAATCAGAGCGTTGTATCCTCTTCTGATTTAAAAGATGATGATTCAATTCTATTAGCGGAAATTACGATTGAAGAAAATAAAAATATTATTCTTATAAACAGACCCGAAATACCGCAGAAAGAAACTGATAAAAACTTATTTTGGTATGTAACCCAAAATGGCAAATTATGCAAATGTTTTCAGGCGTATCGTAAAACGTGGACTAACTTTCTGACTTTTGCAGATGAAGGTAATTATACAGTTACTTTGGTGACGGATTATGATGATACTACAGGAGAATATACTCCCATTAGTAACACAATTGAATACACGGTTGAATAATAAGTAGGAAAAACAATGACCCAATTCACAAAATCATTTCTATGGCGGTTCATATTAGACATTATCTTATTGGGGATATTTGTTAGGTTCTGTCAAAATATTATTTTGACAATTACGTCAAGATTCATATCAACCTATTCGACACCGTTCCTTATTTTTGAAGCGGTTGTCGTATCAGTAATCAGTATGCTATTTATCTGTTTTATTACATATTGGAATATCGGCGTTATTTCAAACAAATGGAGAGCTATGAAGCTTTGAGGGGTTTATAAGCTTCATTGATAAGTGGATAGAGAAAATGACCAGATTGGTGATTGCGTGAAAAATACAGGATAGTTGTAAATATGTTGAATTATCGATACTACGAAAAAGACCGAGTAAGATGTTCCGGTGGAACATTTTGCTCGGTCCGATTTTTATTTGACTTGAATAGTTACTATGTTGTAATATCAGACCGGAGCCGCATATACTCCGTAGATCTCGGTATAATTAGAGGTAAATATGTGAAGCTGTCCCATATCATAAATGCTTACACCGTAGTTGCTGAAAGCTTGTGCAATGTCATCGTATGAGTAGAAAGCAACTCCTGACGACACCTCGCTTGCACTAATGCAAATATCCCAGCTATATGAGTACTTGTTTTCAAGGACCAGCATAGGAGCACTGTCACCGCTGTAAACCATAGCAATTTTATAGCTATCGCTTATATACTTTAACCCGTCAGAAATCGTAAAATCTGACCAGACAGGTATGCCGCTTCCCATTTTATTTTGCAATAGTCACCAATCACATAACACCGTTATGTTTCAATATCATATAATATGCTGAAAATATAGTAAATGTATTGACATATCGAACGTTATATGCTAAGATAACAGTGTTATGTGAAGTGGAAAGCGGGGTGCAGTAATGGGTGACGAACTTGAAACAAGGGAAAAGCTGTTGGAAAGTGCAATGGCCGAGTTCTCTGAAAATGGTTATATGAAGGCTTCTCTGAGAAAAATATGCGCTGACGCAGGCGTGACGACCGGTGCGCTGTATTTCTTCTTTAAAAATAAAAATGACTTGTTCAAGGCTATTGTCGATAAGCCGCTGAAAGAGCTTTGCAGGCTTCTTACGGAGCATTATATGCAGGACGCTCAGGATATGGATAGCGATGACCCTGCGGTGCTGTCTGCTGAGTATCACATTGATACTCACACCGACCTTGACAAGCTTGTTGATTATATGTATCTCCACTATGACGTTTTTATGCTGCTGCTCACGGGTGCGCAAGGGTCTGAGTATGAAAATACTGTGGATATGATCGTAGATATGACAGAACAGGGCTTTAGGATATCAGCGGAAAAAGCTGCCGCAAGAATGCCTAACTGCCACGTTGATGAGTATATGCTTCATTGGATAACCCATATAAGTGTTGACGCCTACACTCATTTGCTAACTCACGAGAGAGATGTGGAAAAGGCAAAGCTCCATATGCGCAGAGTAATGGAGTTTCTAATAAAAATATGGTTTACAATGATAGTCGAGGATTAGAAAATTGCCGCCTGCGGGCGGTAACTTTTAGAAACCTACATAACAACGTTATGTGTGAATTTTGTATCTCAAATGTCGATGAAATGTGCAGATATGCACATTTTTATATAAAGTAAAGTTAGCTAAGTCTAACTTATAAATGGAGGAAATGATATGTATTTGGAGATCAAAGATGTGAAGAAAAGCTACGGCAGTGACGCCAGCTATATTCAGGTACTAAAGGGTATCACCACAAGCCTAGAAAAAGGTCAGATGTGCGTTATTCAGGGTACGAGCGGTTCTGGTAAATCCACGCTCCTTAACTGCATAGGCGGCCTTGACACTATGGACAGTGGCTCTGTTAAGGTCGACGGCAAGGAGATTTTCGGTCTTAAACCAGATAAGCTTGCCGACTACAGAAAGGAAAATCTGGGCTTTATCTTTCAGTTTTATAACCTCGTTCCAAATCTGACAGTTGTGGAAAATATTCAGGTTTGTGAATATCTTTCAGATTCGCCACTGGATATGGAAGAACTTCTCACAACGTTGGGGCTTTCCGAACACAGAAACAAGTTTCCGTCACAGCTTTCAGGCGGTCAGCAGCAGAGATGTGCTATAGCAAGGGCGCTGATAAAAAATCCAAAGCTGCTTTTGTGCGACGAGCCTACAGGCGCTCTTGACTCTAAAACTTCAAGGGATATTCTCATTCTGTTGGAGAAGATAAACGAAAAATATGGCACAACAATGCTTATCGTTACTCACAACAATGCTATAAAAAATATGGTGCATAAGGTAATAATCGTTAAGGACGGACTTATCAAAAAGGATTATCTTAACGAAACACGCATACCTGCCGCAGAGCTGGAGGACTTGTAATGAACAGGGTACTCAGAAAAAGGCTCGGACGTGAGCTTAAAACAAATTTCGCTCGTTATCTTGCGCTTGTATTGCTTATCGTAATGGGAATGTACATAATAGTTTCCGTGGTTGCAAGCGCAGACACTATCATCGACGGAACTGCCGAACATGGTAAGCAAAACAAGGTTGAGGACGGACAGTTCGGCGTTTTTATTCCTCTTACAGACGAGCAGGAAAAGGAAATAACAGACAAAGGAATTACTCTTGAACAGCATTTCAGCATTGACGTTACAGCAAAGGACGGCTCAAAGCTCCGTGTTTTCCGTAAAAGAAATGACATTGACCTTATCGAGCTTGACAGCGGAAGACTTGCTGAGAAAAAGGGCGAAGCGGTAGTCGAAAAGCGCTACAGCGAGGAACATTCTCTGTCAGTGGGCGATAAGCTTACAGCAGGCGGAGTTGAGTTTGAGATAGTTGGAATAGGAACTATACCTGACTATGACGCACCTTTTGAAAATTTCTCTGACACGGCTGTGTCAAGCAAGGGCTTCGGACTTCTTTTCGTAAGCGACGATCAGTATGACTATTTCAAAAATGACAGCGAACAGAAAGCGGAGGATCTTTGCTATTCTTACAGACTTAACGGCAAGGCAACTGATGATGAGCTGAAGAAAATGATCGAGGATTTTGACTTTGATTATAAAAAAGTCACAGACAAGTATTATCTTGAAACTATCAAGGACGTCTTGGAGCAGCGTGACGATATTTCAAATGGTATCGACAAGCTCTATGACGGCTCTCAGACCCTTAAAGACGGTGTGAAAGCCCTTTCTGAGGGAGCAGACGCTCTCTATGACGCAATGGGCGGACTTTACGAGGGTGCAAAGGCACTCCCAGAGGGTGCGAATGCTATCACGGCAGGAGTTAAAGCCGCATATGACGGCTCAAAAGATCTGTCAGAGGGTGTAAGATCTGCATACAGCGGTGCAGAGAGCCTTGCGAATGGTATTGATAGCTTCAAAAAGCAGGCTGACGAGCTTCTTGACGAGGTGTTCACCATTGATCTTGACAACCTGACAATGTTTGTGAAAAAGGGCGACAACGTTCGTATAGCCGGTGCGGCAGGTGACGTTGTCATGAACAAATATGCAGGACTTGGTGTGGGTGTTATACTTGTGGCACTTCTTACTTATGTTATCTCTGTTTTCGTCATTCATCAGATCCAGCGTGAAAGCAGTGTTATAGGTGCGCTTTATGCTCTTGGCGCAAAGAAAAAAGATCTTATCCGCCACTACGTAACGTTGCCGACTATAGTTGCATTTGTTGGCGGAATAATCGGTGCGGTCATAGGCTTCTCACCTGTGGGGATCGATTATCAGCTTCTCGACAGCTACGCATATTTCTCGCTCCCTGATTTTACCCCTGTTTATCCTTTGTATCTTATCATTTACAGCATTGTAATGCCTCCTGTTGTTTCGGTGATAGTTAATACCCTTGTGATAAACAAGCGGCTTTCTCAGACGGCTCTTTCACTTATCAGAAACGAGCAGAAAACAGGTCACTACAGCAGAGTGAAGATAAAGAGCAGGAATTTTATCCGCAGATTTCAGATACGCCAAATGCTTCGTGAAATGCGCACAGGCATAACAGTGCTTCTCAGTATGCTGTTTTCACTGTTCATTCTTATGCTTGGCGTTGATTGCTACTATCTCTGTGAGAACGTGAGAAAAGACACTATAAATGACACAAAATACGAGTATATGTACACTCTGAAATATCCGGAGGAAAGCGTTCCAGAGGGTGGCGAGGCTTGCTTTGTAAAAACGCTTTCAAAGGAACAGCTTGGCTATAACCTTGATGTCACCGTTATGGGTATGGACAGCGACAACAAGTATTATGATGTGAAAACACACAAAGGCAAGAGCTTTATAACAGTGAGCCAGTCAGTTGTGGAGCGTTACGGAGTGGCAAAGGACGATAAGTTTATCCTGACAGACGATGCGACCTCAATGGATTACGCATTCACAGTGGAGGATATCTGCGACGAGCGTGGCGGACTTATGGTGTTTATGGATATTGACAGTATGCGTGAGCTTTTCGGTGAGAGCGACACTTACTACAACTGTTTGCTCTCAGACAAGAAACTTGACATTGACGAAGGCAGACTTTACAGCACAACAACAAAATCGGATATCGAGCGTTCAGCTGCAGTTTTCACAGACCTTATGATGTCAATGATAGTAATGCTTATTGCGGTTGCTGTAATAATCTTCTGCTCTGTGATGTTCCTTATGCTGAATGTTACAATAGAAAGGGCTTCCTTTGGAATATCTCTTGTGAAGGTGTTTGGCTATAAGACCAAGGACGTGAAAAAGCTTTACCTAAACGGAAACGCAATTATCATCACTTTGGGCGCACTTATCGAGATACCGCTTTCAAAGATGTTTATGGACAAGGTTTTCCCAGTGTTCATTCCAAACGTAACAAGCGGAATAAACCTTGCATTCTCATGGTATGCTTACGTTATAATTTTCGCAGGAGTAATGGCAACATACTTTATCATCACCTCAATTCTTGTAAGAAAGCTTGGCAAGATAACCCCTGCCGAGGTGCTTAAAAACAGAGAATGATTTCTTAATACACAGAAAAACGTACATAGCGTAATGATGTGACCTCCAAGTTGTTAGATTTTTGGTCTAACTTCTGGGGGTCGGATCATAAAGCTTTGTACGTTTTTGATTATGCCTAATTTGTATTATTGTCTATTTTGGTTATGATAACTGCGGCAATGGTAAGGACAATATATCCTGCTATGACTTCAAAGGGAAATTTTATTATTGCAGTTTCGGGGATTATAAAAGGCAAGGTAGATATTGCACAGCATGGAGGAAAATAAAGCTTTGTTTTTCGGCAAAGGACGAATATCACAGCCGAGGATAAAACTGCACCAAATGTCAGGGTAAGCCCAAGCTTTTCAGAGATAAAAAATCTTGCCATAACGCCTGCAAACGCAGCCACCGCCATGAGAGCAATTGCGGTGTATTTTCGATTCATAAGCTTTGAGCCTTTGACGCTAAGCTCGAAAAATGCAACTATAAGCGGCGGAGCGATAAAGAATATCTCGTGAAAATGCGCAGGCAATATGCAGATAACAAGCACCGTGATGACTTGTTTTGCTCGTAGTTTGAGAAGCTCTGATCTTGGTTCGATAGGTCTATATTCATACTTTTCATGCAGACCAAAGTATTCAAGAACTTTTTGAAAAATAAGTATAAATGCTGTCATGACCGCAACGGAAATGACGTAAATAGGGCTTTTTGTACCCATAAGTATCGGAAGTATGCAGGCTGAAATGGCAGGAACGAAGCTAGTTTTTGACAGTGTTATAACGCTCACTGCTACAAGAAGTCCCAAAGCTATACGAAGTATAAGTATCTCAGGGATAAACCGCACTATGCACACGCCTGCGACGGCGGCAGAAACTATCGCCGCAAAAAGCCGTGTGCGAGAGGTGTTCCAAGATTGCACAGGCGCAATTAGTGCACCCATTGCCACCGCCGTTATCTCAGGAAAAATTATTTCCTTTTCCCCGAAGATCTCCGCCGAGCCGACCATAACAGCCACCACGGCAAGGGATATCCCCATAGCTATATTTTGATTTTTATTCATTGCTTCACCTTGATGTTTTTTTCTTTATTATAACATAAAGGGGAGAGGTTTTCAATTGGTGGTGTCAAAAATACTCGTCTGACCGTCACTCACGTCAAATTCGTTTTCGTATGCGAAAATCTCCTCTGGGCTGTACATGACACCATGGCTTTTGCACTGAGATACAAAAATATCCATAAGTTTCTTATTGTTCGGACTATTGCAGATATAAGAATTTCCAAAGGTACGGATATATTTTTCTTTCATTCCCGGAAAATGCTCGTCAAGCTTCTTGTAAAAATACTCTCTGTCGCCCTCGCGGAGAGTGACCCCGAAGCTAAAGCATATTATCCCCTTAACGCCTGCATCAAAGCACATATCCAATATGCGGCGTAAATTTTCTTCCGTATCGTTTATAAAAGGCAGAATAGGCGTGAGCCACACGACAGTTGGGATTTCACGCCGCTGAAACTCTTTCAGCACCTCGTATCGCCCTTGAGTGGTGCAAACATTCGGCTCTAGTATCCTGCAAAGCTTTTCGTCAGCCGTTGTAAGGGTCATTGCAATGACCGCCTTGCTCTTTTGGTTTATGCGCTGGATTATATCAATATCACGGAGAATTTTGTCAGACTTTGTGATAAGCGTGACACCAAAGCCGTATTTTTCTATTGCCATAAGGCTTTTCAGCGTGAGCTGTACTGTCATTTCAAGTGGCATATAAGGGTCGCACATTGCGCCCATGCCTATCATGCACCTGCGGCGTTTGCGTTTGAGGGCTTCTTCGAGAAGCTCCACGGCGTTTTCTTTTATTTCGATATCTTCAAAATCATGCTGCATATTATAGCATACCGAGCGGCTGTCGCAGTAAATACAGCCGTGCTGACAGCCACGATATAAATTCATGCCGTTTTTAAGCGAGAGTATACCTTTTGCTGTTGTGAAGTGCATAGCTTTTCCCTCCATGATTTATTACTAATATTATAGCACATATGTTCCACAAAGTCAAGGCTTGAAAATCGCCGTCAAAGGTGCTATAATGGATAAAAAGCCAGAAGGAGCGTTGAAAATGAGAAATATACCTACAGATATTTACATAGAAAATGGAGCGGTAAAAAATCACGGGGGCGAGATAGCCGCACTTGGTAAAAAGGCTATGATAGTCACAGGCAGACATTCTTCTGCGGTGAACGGCTCTCTTGATGATGTCAGGGCAGTGCTTGAAAGTCAGGGCATTGGATATGTGATATATAATGATATTGAGGAAAACCCGTCTGTGGAAACTGTTTACACAGCGGCAACGGTGGCGGTAAAATACAGCGTGGATATGTTCGTGGCAGTGGGCGGCGGTTCGCCAATGGACGCAAGCAAGGCGATATCAATGCTTGCTAAGAATGGGATAGTTTGCGAAAATGCCGAGTTTTCCGAAAGCGAGAGCGTTGTAAAAGCTGAGAAGTGTGAGCTTTCAGATAGCATTGCCAAGGTGGAGGAGCTTCTTTACACTCCTGCGAAACTACCTTTTTACCCTATAGTCTGCGTTCCTACCACCTGCGGAACAGGCTCGGAGGCTACACCTTATTCTATCCTGACTTCCCACATCAAGCAGACCAAGAAATCTATTGCCCACAAAATTTTCCCGTCACTTGCATTGGTTGACTACAGCTATCTTAAAACCTCCTCATACAGCGGTATGAAAAGCACCTGCGTAGACGCACTTGCTCACATGATAGAGTCACGGCTCAACACCAACGCAAATGCATTCAGCCGTGCATATGCAGAGGAGGGTATGAGGCTTTGGGCAAGCTGTAAGGGCTGTCTTGAAAGTGAGGAGAGATTTGCTCATATGACCGATGATGAGTTCTCAACTTTCATGCAGGCATCAGTGCTTGCAGGCATGGCGATAGCCTACACAGGCACAAGCATACCTCACGGTTTGAGCTATACTTTGACCTATGAAAATGGCGTGCCCCACGGCAAGGCAGTAGGCGTTTTTCTGTCAGGCTTTTTGAAAAAATACGGTGACAGCACCGAAGCTGAGTATGTTGTAAAACAGCTTCTTGGCTTTGATGATCTTGACGCTTTCCGAGATTATATCAGGACGCTTTTTGGCAAGCTTGATATGTCAGAGAAGCTTTGGAAGAAGGATAGAGACGGAATACTTGCCAACCCTGCCAAGCTTAAAAATTATCCTTTTGAGCTTACGGCAGATATGCTTGACGATTACGTTCGCTATTATAACGCATAAAAGAAGCTGTCAGGGCGGTGGCTCTGACAGCTTCTTTATTACATCTTCGCAAGCCTGTCTATCTCTGCAAGCTCAGCTTCTGTGAAGTCAAGGCGGTCAAGACAGCCTATGTTTTCCGTTATCTGCTCAGGACGGCTTGCGCCTATAAGCACAGTGGTAACAGCCTTGTTGTGAAGCACCCATGAAAGTGCCATTTGCGAAAGGGTCTGTCCCCTCGAAGCGGCGATATCATTAAGCTTGTTGAGCTTTTCTATCATTTTGTCGTTAAGCTCATTGCCTATCCATGTTTCGCCTCTGCCTACCCTTGAATCTGCCGGTATGCCTTTTAGATATTTGCTTGTGAGAAAGCCCTGATACAGCGGCGAGAACACTGCAATGCCAAAGCCTTCAGAAAGTGCAAGGCTGTCAAGCTTATCGTCCTCTATCCAGCGGTTGAGTATGGAATATGAGGGCTGATTGACAATAAAAGGAGTTCTGAGCTCTCGGAAAATTTTCAGCATTTCGGCTGTGTCGGCTCTGTTGTAATTTGATATGCCAACATAAAGCGCCTTGCCCTGACTTACTGCATTGTCAAGTGCAAGGGCAGTCTCTTCAAGAGGCGTTTCGGGATCTCTTACATGGTGATAGAAAATGTCAACATATTCAAGCCCCATTCTTTTGAGAGATTGGTCAAGGCTTGCCGTGAGATATTTTCTCGAGCCGTTTCTGTCACCGTATGGACCTGCCCACATTTCATAGCCTGCCTTGGTGGAAATGCACATCTCGTCACGGAACTCTCTCATGCCACGGTCGAGTATCCTGCCGAAGTTTTCCTCTGCCGAGCCGTTGTAGGGATTGCCATAGTTGTTTGCAAGGTCAAAATGTGTGATACCGCTGTTGAACGCAGTGTGTACCATTCTTTCCATGTTCTCAAAATTGTTTTTCAGGCTGAAATTCTGCCAAAAGCCCAAAGACAACGCAGAAAGCTTAAGCCCGCTTTTTCCACAGCGGTTGTATATCATTTTGTCATATCTTTTATCGTCAGGTATAAACATTTCAAAAAACCTCCTATATAATCGTGTTAGTGCATAAATTATCCCACTTACTTTTATGATTATAGCATATTGTATTATCTATGTCAATGTGCTATAATTGAATAAGTTATATGATAAAAA
Source organism: Ruminococcus sp. MSJ-25 (assembly GCF_018917825.1). Taxonomy (NCBI): domain Bacteria; kingdom Bacillati; phylum Bacillota; class Clostridia; order Eubacteriales; family Oscillospiraceae; genus Ruminococcus; species Ruminococcus sp. MSJ-25. The sequence continues at coordinate 56,831 of NZ_JAHLPI010000001.1, read as the reverse complement.
ATATGTGTGTAATGCACAATAAATGGAAAGATAATAATATGAGAAATGATATGAACAGAAGAATTATCGCTGCTGTATGTGCAGTAGTCATGACGGGAGCAATGCTCACAAGCTGTGCTAAAGAAACAGGGGAAAGTTCAAAAGCAGAGAGTAGTTCTGCCGGATCTCAGACTGTGACAACAACGGCTGAACCTGTTGTAACTCTCCCTGCCACCACAAAACAGGTGATAAACTCTGAACCTGCTACTTATGAAAGCCTGAGTGCTGACAAGGCTGAAAAAGAAAGCTTTAAGAAAAAGATACGATCACAAAGCAAGATACCTGTTATAAGCGTCACGACTGCCCCTGATGATATGATAGCTTCAAGGGAGACGTATACTTCCTGCGTGGTGGACGTTTTCAATTGTGATGAAAAATTGGAGATAAACGAAGCCTCAGCAGGCATAAAGGTAAGAGGAAATTCAAGCGCATATTACGGTGATGTTAGTCAGATCCTTGCAAACAAAGTGCCTTATAGGATAAAATTTGATAAAAAGACAAATATGCTTGGGCTTAATAACGGCGCAGAGTGCAAAAGCTGGGTGCTGTTGAAATCAGATTGGGATCTAATAAGAAACGATATCGCATTCCGTTTTGGCAGAACTATCATGGGTGACAGCAATTTCTGCTCAGGCGGTCAGCTTGTTCACCTCTATGTGAACGAGAAGTTTCAAGGCGTTTATGAGCTTTGCGAACAGTGTCAGATAAATCCAAACAGAGTGGATATCTCCGAGCCTGCGGAGGGCTACACCGACACTGATATAGGCTATTATCTTGAGCTTGACAACTATGCAACAAGCGATGAGGATAACCATTATATAAGCATGGACTATGAAAATGCCACTGTCACCGACATAAACGGCGAAACAAGGAAGTTCGTTTCTGCGGAATATTCTATCAAGAATGACCTCTATTCGCAAAATCAGATAGACTTTATTGACAAGTATCTCAACAATCTGTTCAAGATAGTTTATGAAGCCTGCGAGAACGGCAAGTATTACAAATTTGATGAAAATTATGACCTTGTTGACTCCGATGTTACTACCGCTGAGGAAGCCGTTTCTGCCGTTATGGATATAGACTCAGTGAGAGATATGTATATTCTTTATGAGATCGTACATGACTATGACTGTGGTGAGGGAAGCTTCTATATGTGCGTCGATCTTTCAAAGGACAGTAAATGTCCTAAGCTGAAATTCACCTCACCTTGGGATTTTAACTGGGCATATAATGACAGCACTGAGAAATATTATGCTGGTGCTTTCACAGACAAGAATTTTGTGGCTAAAAACGGCGACCGTTCAAACCCATGGTTTATCATTCTTTGCAAGCAGGATTGGTTTATGGCTACTGTCAAGGAAAAGTGGACGGAGATGAGCCAGGAAAAGCTTTTACAGGGCTGTATAAAAACAGAGCGTGAATATCTTAAAGAGTATGACGCCGACCTTAGAAAAGGCGAAGAGTGGGGTCCTGACTCTGCGGAGGATCTTTTCAATTGGATCGAAAACCGCATTTATTGGCTCAATAGTCAGTGGAAAATAAAGTCTGACGTTAGTAACAGTGCTTCTTAAATGATAAATTTTATTCAATTAAGGCAATACCGCGCAAAGATTGTGCGTCAGATGCGTAGTCAGATTTTTTGTCAGATTGTACAAAAATTCCGCAGGCATACTGCCGTATGTCAAGGGATTTTTGTGTGATATGACGGAAAATCTGCAAGCAGATGGCGTGCAAAGCCGTCAGGCGGGCTTTGTGCGGTGTTGCCTTAATAAATCAGGCTTGAAAAATGCTGTAAAATCGGTATAATAAGATAGTATCCCCATATTGAAAGGAGGAAATGTCTGCAACGCAGGCATAATAAAATATGACGGAAAAATTATTCAAGCTGAAAGAAAATCACACCGATGTTAAAACTGAGATAATGGCGGGCGTGACGACTTTCATGACCATGGCATATATCCTTGCCATAAACCCGAGCATTCTCGGCAGTACGGGCATGGATCCTACAGCCGTACTTCTTGCCACCTGTATCGCCTCTGTTATTGGAACAGTGTGCATGGGACTTATGGCAAATCTGCCTTTTGTGCTTTCCGCAGGCATGGGACTTAACGCTTACATGGCTTACACTGTTGTGGCAGGCTACGGCTATCCATGGCAGGTGGCACTGCTGGCGGTTTTCGTCGAGGGTATCGTCTTTATCGTGCTTTCTCTTACAAACGTCAGAGAAGCCATTTTCAATGCAATACCTGTGGTGCTGAAAAAAGCGGTGTCTGTTGGTATCGGTCTTTACATTGCCTTTATCGGACTTCAGAATGCCGGACTTTGCGTTGACAGTTCAGCCACTCTTGTTACCATAACAGGCTTCCGCAAGAATTTCACAACTTCGGGCATATGTGCGCTTCTCACTATCGTGGGACTTTTCATCACTATTATCCTATATATCAAAAAAGTCCGTGGCTCTATTCTTATGGGTATAGTGGCAACATGGGTAATAGGCATGATATGTCAGCTTGTAGGGCTGTATGTCCCTGACGCTGAAAGCGGCTATAATTCGCTTTTTCCTACAATGTCACTTACGGATTTTTCAAAGCTTGGCGAAACATTTGGTCAGTGTTTTAAGGTGGATATGCACAGCATTGGTATCTTCAATTTTATAGTTGTGGTATTCTCCTTCCTGTTCGTTGACCTTTTCGACACTTTAGGCACTCTTATCGGCGTATGTTCAAAGGCAGATATGCTTGATGAAAAGGGCAGACTTCCGCAGATAAAGCCTGCGCTTCTTGCTGACGCCGTTGCCACAACAGCAGGCGCAGTTCTTGGTACTTCCACCACCACAACATTTGTTGAGTCCTCAGCAGGCGTTGCCGCAGGAGGCAGAACAGGTCTTACCTCTATCACAGCCGCAGTGCTGTTTGCACTGTCAATGTTCTTTGCACCTATCTTCACGGCTATACCATCCTTTGCAACAGCTCCTGCACTTATAGTAGTAGGCTTTTTGATGTTCAGCTCTATCACTGACATCAAGTTTGATGACGGCAATTATACAAAGGCTATCCCTGCGTATCTTTGTATTCTTTCAATGCCTCTTTTCTACAGCATTTCAGAGGGTATCTCTCTTGGAATAATCTCATACGTTGTTATAAATCTTGTTTGCGGAAAGCGCAAGGATATCACACCGCTTATGTATGTGCTTGCAGTGCTTTTCGTGCTGAAATATGTGTTCTTATAAGGAAAGCTTTCAAAGAACAGTTCTGATACTAGCCATGCTTTCCTGTTCATTCTGCTACAGAATGAGAATTGGCGTAAAATGACAAAAAATCGGCAGCCGTTACCGACTGCCGATTTTGTTATATGCTTTTTATTATCTCTCTGAGTTTTTCCGTAAGCACTGCCGCTGCCTTGGTGTGGGTCTTTTCAGTAGGGTGCCAGTTTGCCGCAAAGCCGTCATTTGCGCCGTCCTGCTCATGGAACATCATTGAGCTTATCTTGCTGTCAGCGTGGCTTTTAAGATATATCTTTATGCCCTCTTCAACAGCAGGGAATATCCTCTCGCCCATTATTCCAACAGTGCAGAGAATGTAAGCCTGCGGATTTTTCTCCCGAACGACCGCAAGAAAATCAGCATAAAGCTTTGAGAAAACAGCCTGCCTGTCCTTGTAGTCACGGCAGTAGCTGTCGTCGTTTGTGCCAAGGTTTATAACGATTATCTGCGGAATATATTTGCTGAAATCCCAAGGGATATCCTGCGGAGCAGTTCCTGCAAAATTGCCCCTTGAAAAGCCGTAGCTGCAATAGAACTGTGGAATTGTCTGTTCGCTGATAGGCTCGTCACCCTCAGTATAGCCTGATACTATGCCATAGCCGCTGGCTGAAAACATACTGTATTCAGCGTCAAGTGCCTTGGCAGTCTTGTAGGCGTAGGCTTTTGTAACGTCCTCTGTGGCGGTGGTGAACTGGTGGTTTTCGTCCTCATCATCAACACCATAGCCACAGGTTATAGAGTCGCCGATAAATTCTATTTTAAGCGGGTTTTCAGGCAAAGCCTCAGCACTGCCCTCGGCGAAAGCCTCAATGCCAACTGCTGACATTGGAGATTCCGAAAGCTTTATTATCTCCACCACCGACTTGGCACTTTCCGTGCAGTCTATTACCGTGATCTCTTTTTCTGCACAGTCGATCATCTCGTCAACTACTCTCTTGCCGTCAACATAAACGGCTATCCTTGCATAGTCGATAGGGTTTTCGCCCACTGCGATATTGTCGCCTTTGAGCTTCAAAACAAGCTTTGTGCCGTCAAATGTGAATGACGCACCGCTTCCTGAAAGACCGAGCCACATTACCTCGTCTTTGAAATATACTCTGCCTGTGAGCTTTGCATTTTTGTCAAGCTGTAATCTATCCATACTTTTTCCTCTTTTTCATCTATGATCTTCTTTAGCTGACGCAAAAAGGCTGCGTGTCAGCTCCGTAACAATAAGAGTATAACACACAGCCATATTATTGTCAACTTATGCAAGGGAATTTACATCACCCTCACGCTTTTGCTTAACAAGCAGAGCAGCCACAGCAAAGAATGCCACTGCGAACAGCGCTTCGATACCAATGCAGATGAGATATTCCTTTGTGCTGAATACTCCGCCGCTCATGCCGAAAAGCATATTGTTGGCTTTGGTGTACCAGTATGCAGGGAACAATCTTCCCACTGCAAGAACGCCTCCTGTGAGCAATTCCTGCGGCACGAAAACTCCGCAAAGAAAGCTCATGCCAAGACCGATTATGTTCGATATAGCATTTATGCCGTTGTCGCTAAGGTCAAACTGCGCTATTATCATTGCTATGCCTGCGGCGGCAATGATATATACAAAGCTGTTAAGGCAGGCGAGCCAGAATTTCACGCTGAGCGTTTTGCCCCAAATTATTGCGACTATCATAAACAAAAGCCATATGCTAAACACCAAGATACTTGCCCCAAGAGCCGTCTGTCTGCTGTAGTTTGCTGATGTCAGGCTTGAACACATTGTGCGTTCTCGAACGCCTTTTCTGTTTAGCGTCAGTATAACGGGGCAAAGGGTAACAATGAGCATGGAAAGCATAACGTATGCAAGATACTGAAAATAGTAGCCGAATATTGCCGGCATACCTGTTCCGCCCTTGTTGTTAAAGTTTTTAAGCTCCGCATTTACTTGCTGAGAAACTGCCGTTTGGGCAAGCTCCATAGCGTTTTCTGTGCTTTCACCTGCCGTCATGTATGCCTTTACGCTTGAAAGATAGCCGTCAAGCCTGCTTTCAAAAAGCTGTCCGCCGTAGCTGGAGGGCATTTTGAAATTCTCAAAAAGTCCGTCAAAATCTCCTGCGTTTATCTTGTCGCCAAAGCCCTTGTTTATATAGAGAACATAGTGGGAACGTCCGTAATAAACGGCGTCGGTTATCTCGTCAGTATCGTCCTTAAGCTCCACCTTTTTGTTGCCGCTGAATATAAAGTCCTGCAAACGCTTGCTTTCGGCACTGTTGTCACGGTCAATGACGGATATGGACATTTTATAGTCCTCATAGCCATTATCGTCTTTTGCAATATCTGCCATCAAAACTGCTATGACCATGAATATGACGAAATATAATATAGCAGACGTAAGCTTTGTTTTGAGTATTTTCATAAAGGTCTTAAAGACTTGCATATTTACGCCTCCTTGTAAGAACATATCCACCAAGGGTGAACAGCACTGTGTATATCGCCATTGAAATTATCTTCACTGTGAACCGCCTGTAATCTTCGTAGAGATTAAGACAGTAAAAGCTGTCTGAGATAATGGCGGCAGGGTTTATTTCATTGAATATCGGGCAATGCTCTGCAACAGTGCCTCTTATGGTATTTGACATAAGACCGCTGAAGAAACAGCAGGTCATTGATACCGCCATGACTACAGATATTTTTAAACCCTCTTTTATGCGGAAAGAGCCAACGAAAAATCCCATGGATATTCCCGTTATTCCTCCGATTATTGCGGCAAGATAAACAAGTGGGAGCTTACTGCCGAAATCCACTTTAAGCACAAATCTCAGGAACGTCACGGATATCACCATGCATATCATTTCCACCGCATGAAAAGCAAGGAGCGTTGCCGTTATGCTTGTAAGCTTGTTCACCGGAGAACAGCACCGCCTTGCGCCAAGTGCAGACAGGTCGCCCTGATTTTCCTGTGCCACGAACAGACCTGACATCGAGCCGAAAAGTGCCGTCATGGCAAGGAGATTATAGAAATACTGTATCGTTATATCAGGATTGCCGTGGAGAGGTATATCCTCATTTGGGCTTATCTTCTCGGAAAGGGAAGCTATGACCTTATCAAGCTTTTGCGGAGCGTTCTTTGCAGTGTCGGTTATTATCTTTTCCTGCGTTTTGTATTGCTGTATGAAAGTCTTTACAATGGTCTGCTGGATACCTGTTGAGCCAAACTCAAGGGAGAGGTCGGAAGCCTTTATAATGCCTTTTATATCCTCGCTTTTAAGCATTTCTTCTGCCTTGTCAATGTCCGTATACGTCACCTTGAAAAGAGCCTCATCACTATCTGATATCTGTTCAAGCACCTGCTTAAGGATATCGTTTTCTTCTATATTTGTCACCGCAACAGGTATCGCATTGAATACAACATCTTTTTCGTATATTCCTGAAAACGCCATCTTAAAAAAGCAACCCAGTATTATAGGAAAGGCTATGAGCCAGAAGAGTATGGCTTTTTGACGCAGACAGCTTTTAAATTCGTATTTGAATATGTGTGAGAACATTCTATCACTCCTTATCCCTGAGAGCCTTGCCGGTTATTTCAAGGAAAACGTCATTGAGGGTAGGCTGCTCAGAATAAACGCTGCCGAAGCCCACCTGATTTTCCTGCAATATTTTCAGTATCTCAATAAGATTGTGCCGTCCTCCTGTACAGCGTGCAACGAGCTTGTTGTCGGCATAGGAAACATTATAAACGTGTTCCAAAGCTTCTATTTGTTCACGGACGTTTTCAGGAAGCTGGAGTATCTCGGCGGTGATAGTTTCGGTGTTCTTTATCATGCGTTTGAGTTCCTCTGTAGTACCCTCGGCTATCTTACTGCCCTTATCCATTATGGCGATACGGGTGCATATCTGCTCGACTTCTTCCATGTAGTGGGAGGTGTAAATTATAGTCGCACCCTCACGGTTGAGCTGTAAAATGCCCTCCAATATCTTGTTTCTTGATTGTGGGTCAACAGCAACTGTCGGCTCGTCGAGTATGATAAGCTCAGGCTTGTGTGCGATACCACAGGCAATGTTAAGTCGTCTGAGCAGACCCCCTGAAAGCTTTTTAGGGTGGAACTTCACGAAGTCCTCAAGCCCCACAAAAGCTATGGCATCGTCAACATATTTCTTTCGTGTGGCTTTGTCGGTGATGTAAAGCCCGCAAAAATAGTCAATGTTCTCATACACAGTCAGCTCGTCAAACACCGCAACATTCTGCATTATAACGCCAATACGCTTTTTTACCCCATAGTTCACAGGAGACATTTTTTCACCGAATATCTCGATGTCGCCCTTATCGTATGCCAGCAGTGAGAGCAGGCAGTTTATCGTGGTGGTCTTGCCCGAACCGTTAGGACCGAGAAGCCCGAAGACCTCGCCTTTTTTTATTTCAAGATCAAAGTGGTCAAGAGCAATAAGTTCCTTGTATCTTTTTACCAGATTGTCTATTTTTACTACAGTTTCAGCCATAAGAAAAAACCTCCCTTAGTTTGTATTATCATTATACAATACTATCCGCCAAAAAGCTAGTGAGCAAAGTCACATCTTCATGTGACAAATGTCATATTATAAAAAAGCAGAGCGGCTGGTGACCAACTCTGCTTTGCAATTATTTAAGCTGTGCTGTAAATATCATCATGCCGTTTTCGGCTTTGCATGATATCTTGCTTTTGTGCGACCTGACTATTGCCTGTGCAATAGAAAGCCCAATGCCGTAGCCGCCTTTTTTCTCTCCCTTTGACCGAGAACGTGAGCTGTCGTCACGATAAAATCTGTCAAAAAGTTTTGTTAGGTCGCCTTGCGGTGGTTCTTTGCAGGTATTTGAAACTTCAAGGTCTGTTTCCTTGCCATTATGAGAAGTGAAAAGCTTTACGGCTATCTCGCCGTCCTCGTCAGCGTATTTTACTGCATTTTCCGTGAGGATAGAAACAAGCTGTCTTATCGCACCCTCGTCGCCGTGATAGGAAAGTCCGTTGGCAACATCAATGGTGAGCTTTTTGCCCTTTGTTTCCGCAAGGGTAGTAAAAGGCGAAGCGGCGTCATAAACAGCGTCAGAAATGTTGAAGTCAGCCATGGTAAGAGCAGGCTTTTCCTCCTCCATTTTTGCAAGGCTCAAAAGCTCTTTCAGCAGACCGTTGAGCCTTGTTATCTGATTTTTTATGCTCACCGTCCACTCGTTTGGCTCTGACACCATTTCAAGAACTTCCGTGTTTGCGGAGATTATGGCCAGCGGCGTTTTTATCTCGTGCCCTGCGTCGGTGATGAACTGCTTTTGCTTTTCAAAGCTTTCCACAACAGGTCTTATGGCACGCTTTGAGAAGATTATGATAAGCAGACATACAAGTATATATCCTGCCGCACCTATAGCGCACGACACCAGCAAAAAGCGATTTTTGGTGGCACTGTCACTGCGGCAGTCCATGAAAACTATTATCTTGCCTTTGTCAGTGTCGCCTGTTTTGTAGCGGTAGTTTCCTGACGTGCCTGAAGTCTTGCCGCTGTCAAGAACGCTTTTGCCGTATTCTATAGCCTGCGAACTTGACACCGCCGCAACGTGTCCTGTATCTACCTTGGTTATTTCGCCATTGCTGTCGGTATATACAACAAAATACCTTGTCTGATACTTAGTTTCCTCGTTAAAGCCTCTGTGCTTATCAGGCTTTTTGCTCTCAGGGGGAGATGAGCTGTCTGAATTATCCTGCGGCTTGTCATGCTTCATGCCCATGGGATCAAACTCAGGAAATCTGCCGTCATTTTCGATTATTATGTTCAGCAGATTGTCTGCATTCTTGTTGGTCTGATAGATGTTCACTCCATTTATGCCGCCTATTATGGCAAACTCTACGATAAGAAGGCACACAGCGGCGATAACAACGAATTTCCGCTGTAAACGCTTAATCATTATGCTTTTCCTCTAGTGTGTAGCCCACGCCCCTTGTAGCTTTTATCTCGACATCAGCTCCGATAAGACCAAGCTTTTTACGCAGATATGAAATATATACCCACACCACGTTTATCTCAGCGTCAGAGTCATAGCCCCATATCTTTTCCATGAAACGCTCTGTGGAAATAAGCGTGCCGTGATTTAGCATAAGGGCTTCTATCATTTGAAACTCTTTGTTGCCAAGCTTCTGAGAGCCGTTAGGACCTGAAAGCTCAAAGCTCTGTCTGTTGAGAGAAACGTTTCCGAAAGTAAGGGTAGAGGGTGCAAACTCAGTGCGGCGGCGTGTCATTGCCCTTATTCTCGCAAGAAGCTCGCCCATTGCAAAGGGTTTTGTAAGATAATCGTCAGCACCTGAATCAAGTCCGGTTATCCTATCGTCAATATCAGACTTTGCAGTAAGCAGCAGAACAGGGGAGTCGATACCCTTTTCACGAAGCTTTGTAAGCACCTGTATGCCGTCCATACCAGGCATCATAATGTCAAGTATTATGCCGTCATAATCCTGTGCAATTGCATAGTTGTATGCGTCGATGCCGTTGTAAACAGCGTCAACAGAATAGTTTTTGTGTTTAAGCACTGCCGAAAGCGCATTTGCAAGCTCCACTTCGTCCTCAGCAAGAAGTAATCTCATTAAAATTCCTCCCTATAAGTCAGTATAATATCTTACGATATATGATAACCTATGAACTTTAAACTCACTTTAAATGTATTATACCATAAATATTCTTTTCGGGCAATAAAAATCTGCCCCCGAAAACCGAGGGCAGATAAAAGATTTTTGAATTAGAATGCTGTCTTATAGATGCCGAGGATAGACTCAACTGTGCAAGGTCTTGGATTTCCTCCTGTGCATACGTCTGCAAATGCAGATTCGCTCAAAGCCTGAAGATCCTCTTCCTTAACGCCTATCTCGTGGAGCTTCTCAGGGATTCCAACGTCCTTTGAAAGCTGCTTAACTGCGTTTACTGCGGCTGCTCTGTATTCAGCCTGGCTCATGCCTGTTGTGTCAACGCCCATTGCCTCTGCGATGTATTTGAACTTTTCGCCTGTGTATTCAGCGTTGTACTCCATTACATACGGAAGAAGTACAGCGTTTGCAATTCCGTGAGGTGTGTCATAGAATGCACCGAGCGGGTGAGCCATGCCGTGAACAACGCCAAGTCCGACGTTTGAGAAGCCCATGCCTGCGATATACTGACCGAGAGCCATATCTTCTCTGCCCTGTGGGTCATTCTCAACAGCCTTTCTCAGTGAACGTGAGATGATCTCGATAGCTTTAAGATGCATCATGTCTGTAAGCTCCCAAGCGCCAAGTGTTGTGTAGCCCTCGATAGCGTGTGTAAGAGCGTCCATACCTGTTGAAGCTGTAAGTCCCTTTGGCATTGATGACATCATCTTAGCGTCGATTATAGCAACAACCGGGATATCGTGTGGATCAACGCAAACGAACTTTCTCTTCTTCTCCTCGTCTGTGATAACATAGTTGATAGTTACCTCTGCGGCTGTGCCTGCTGTTGTAGGAACAGCGATTATAGGAACACTAGGATTCTTTGTGTCAATAGCGCCCTCAAGAGAAGTAACGTCAGCATACTCAGGGTTGTTTATGATGATACCGATAGCCTTTGCAGTGTCCATTGATGAGCCGCCGCCGATAGCGATAAGATAGTCAGCGCCTGCTGCCTTGAAAGCTTCGATACCAGCCTTTACTACCTTTACAGTAGGGTTAGCCTTTACCTGAGAGAATATATCATAAGCAAGTCCTGCTTCCTCCAAAAGATCTGTAACGTTCTTTGCAACGTTAAATTTGATAAGGTCAGGGTCTGTTACAACAAGAGCCTTTTTAAAAGTTCTCTTCTTTGCCTCTGTAACTATCTCGCTGATCGAGCCTGCACCGAAATATGAAGTTTCATTAAGTATCATTCTGTTAGCCATTTGATTATTCCGCCTTTCAAAATATATGATCTCTGTTATCAAAGTTATATCTTTGATTATTGATATTATACAACTTTTATACCGTGATTTCAATTATTTTTATGTAAAATATTAGTGGCGTAATATTGTGTAAAACAGCCAAAAACATAAATCATTTAATCTAAGGCACACTGTACAAGGCGTAACCTGTGAATGATACTTTTTTCTTGACAAATCGGCAAAAATGTGCTATAATTCTCAATTAGGAAAGTTACCTTGCGGAAAATTTCGCAAGGTGCTTTTGTGTTTTATAGGCTTTTTGTGAAAAATTACGATTTTCTTTCCTTTGATGGGAGAAAATATATTTATAATTTTTATTGTTTATAATTTTGGCGAAATATATTAAGCAAATCGTTACAGAAAGCATTCGCTTTGCTGTGTCTTGATAAATCGGAGGAGTATGTATGATTAGAGAAGATTTAAGAAATGTTGCTATTATTGCCCACGTTGACCACGGTAAGACTACCCTTGTAGACCAGATGCTCAAGCAGAGCGGTACTTTCAGAGAAAATCAGGCTGTAGAAGAAAGAGTCATGGATTCAAACGATATTGAGCGTGAGAGAGGAATCACTATCCTTGCAAAGAATACTTCTATCAAGTATAAGGACGTTAAGATAAACGTTATCGACACCCCAGGCCATGCTGATTTCGGTGGTGAGGTAGAGCGTGTTCTTAAAATGGTAAACGGTGTTATACTGCTTGTGGACGCAGCCGAGGGTCCAATGCCACAGACAAGATTTGTGCTTCAGAAAGCACTTGAGCTTGGTCATAAAATAATCATCGTTATCAACAAGATAGACAGACCTGACGCTCGTCTTAACGAGGTAGGCGACGAAGTTCTCGAGCTTCTCATGGATCTTGACGCTACTGACGAGCAGCTTGACAGCCCTATTCTTTATTGCTCAGGCAGAGCAGGTACAGCTACTCACTCACCTGATGAAGAGGGCAAGGATATGATACCTCTCTTTGATGAGATTCTCAGCTATATCCCTGCACCTGAGGTAGATACTGAGGGTCCAATGCAGTATCTTGTTTCCGCTATCGACTACAACGAGTATGTAGGAAGAATAGCTATCGGCCGTATCGAGCGTGGCGAAATGAAAGTTAATCAGGACGTTACGATCGGCGATTATCATCAGACTAAGAAGGAATATCGTGGCAAGATAGTTACAATGTATCAGATAGAGGGACTTAACAGAGTTCCATGCCAGAGTGCAAAGGCTGGCGATATCGTTTGTATAAGCGGTATTGAGAACATCACTATCGGTGACACTATCTGCGACTTCGGCAACTTTGAGGCTGTTCCTTTTGTAAAGATATCCGAGCCTACAGTTGAAATGACATTCTCTGTAAATAATTCACCATTCGCAGGCAGAGAGGGCAAGTTCGTAACGAGCCGTCACCTGAGAGACAGACTTTTCAAGGAGCTTCTTAAGGACGTTTCACTGAGAGTTTCTGAAACAGACAGCACAGACGCATTCAAGGTCGCAGGACGTGGCGAAATGCACCTTTCTATCCTTATCGAGAATATGCGTCGTGAGGGCTATGAGCTTGGCGTTTCAACACCGCACGTTCTGTTTAAGGAGATAGAGGGCAAGCTTTGCGAGCCTATCGAAAGACTTGTTATTGACGTTCCTGAGAACTGCGTAGGTTCTGTTATGGAGAAGATAGGTGCAAGAAAGGGCGAGCTTCAGGAAATGGCACCTGTTGGAAGCAGAATGAGACTTGAATTTCTTATCCCTGCAAGAGGACTTTTCGGATACAAGAGCGAGTTCCTTACAGACACAAAGGGTGAGGGTATCATGAGTTCTGTATTCCATGACTACGAGCCATATAAGGGCGAGATACCAAAGAGAGCAACAGGCTCACTTGTTGCGTTTGAAACAGGCGAGGCTGTAACATACGGTCTTTACAACGCACAGGAGAGAGGCGAGCTGTTCATCACAGCAGGCACACCTGTATATGAGGGAATGATAGTTGGCGCTTCACCAAAGCAGGAAGACCTTGTTGTAAATGTCTGCAAGAAGAAGCACCTTACAAATACCCGTGCAAGCGGTTCTGATGACGCGCTCAGACTTGTTCCGCCAAGAAATCTCAGCCTTGAGGATTCACTTGAGTTTCTCGCTGATGATGAGCTTCTTGAAGTAACACCAAAGAGCATAAGAATAAGAAAGCGTATTCTGAGCAACTCACAGAGAGCTAAGGAAAGAGCTAAAATGTAATAATAACAAAAAGAGGAGCGGTCATGCCGTCTCCTCTTTACTTTTTATGAAATTGTAGTGCTATTGTATGTTGGTGTAGTAGAAAATAGCAAGCTGTGTGCGGTCACGGAGGGAGAGCTTTTCTAGGATAGTGCTGATGTAATTTCGCACTGTGCCCTCACTGAGATAAAGCAGTGAGGCTATTTCCTTGTTGCTAAGCCCTTTTGCCACCTGTTCGATTATCTCCTGTTCTTTTTCGACTATGCCGTAGTGGTCAAAATCAAAACTGCTGTGATTGGTAAGAAGCTCAGGAAGCTTGCTTGCAACATCTGAGCCGAAAACTGTCTGCCCATTCATAACGGTTTCAAGGGCAGGGCATATGCTTTCAAAATCCTGCTTTAAAATATATCCCTTTGCTCCCATAAGCACAGCCTTTATTATGTATTCATCATCAGAAAATGTGGTAAGATAAAGTATCCTTGCGTCATGGTACCCAGCAAGGATCTTTTCGCCGGCTTCAATACCGCTCATGCCGTTCATGCGGATATCCATAAGCAGAACATCAGGCTTGAGAAGAGAATAAAGCTCTATGGCTTCCTCACCGCAGCTTCCCATGGCAAGAACGTTCACACTGCCTGTGCTTTCAAGAATGGTTTTCAGCGACACCGCCACAAGCTTGTCATCATCTATTATAACAATGTTCATGTCAAGACCTCCGTTCAGTCAGGTTTTGTTTCGGCACAGACAGAAAAATGCGGAATCCATTGCTGCCCGATGTGATGTTTATGTTTCCATTTAAAGAAGCCGCACGCTCACGCATATTGGCAAGTCCCATGCCGCTTTCGTCTATCTTTTCGGGACAGCTTCCGTTGTCTGCGATACTAAGCTGATAAAGAGCAGGGTGTTCACGAATGATTATTTTTATGCTGTCGCCGTCGCTGTGCTTTGCAGTATTGGAAAGTGCTTCTTTTATAACGCCAATAAAGCAAAGCTTCACATCTCGTGACATTCTTTCGGAAAAGTCATAATCACAGCTTACTGCAAATCTGTCTTTCAGAGGTCTTATGCAGTCTTCAACAGCAGGCTTTAGTGCGATAGAATCGTCATGAAGATCATGAACGCTGCTTCGTATGCTCGTCATGGCGGTGTTCAGCGTGCCGCTCAGGTCGTTGATGGCTTCACCGACAGTTTCATCTTTGTTTATGACCGAAAGCGCACCAAGCTGTAAAATAGACCTTGTGAGCATATGCCCCACGTTATCATGTATCTCCCTTGCAATGCGGTTACGCTCTTTCAGCGTGGCAAGATATATCTCGTAGTCTTGATTTCTCTGCATGGCTTTGTTTTTCTCTACAAGCTGGGTGGTAAGTTCTTTTGAATTGTCACGAGTATTTATGAGCATCTTTGTCAGCTTTTCGTTCAGAACGCTGCGGCTTGAAATTGTGAAGCTTACCAAAAAAAGAGCGACAAGCGGGAAGAGGTCGTTTCCCAGAGTGAATATATTTGCAAGTACACCTATGAATGTTAAGATCATAGCAGGGTAAAATTTTGTACAGAAAGCATCATAAAGCACCAAAGGGGCGAATATCAAAGCTTCTTTGCTGAAAATGCAAAGTGAGCTGTACGCAATAACTGAAAGGTATGCAACGGCAGAGCTTGGTTTTATTTGAAAGATAGCGGAGCATATGACAGCCAACAGCAATGTGGTGATGTTTGACGGATCTGTTTCCTCTGCAAGCATGAATGCACAGCAGCTAAGGCCTAAAAGAAACTTATCCCACAGCTTGTTCATATGGCGTTCCCCCTTTGATGTGATATCTCAATTTTAACACATTAGTGGCGGATTGTCTAGTATCGTTCTAAAATAGTTTTGCTATACTGTAAAAATCATTGACTTATACCTATAAAAAATGGTATAATGATAACAATGATAATTTCTTGTAAGGAGCATATTTTTATGAAAGACGGTTTTATAAAGGTCGCCGCCTGCACCCCTGAGATACAGGTGGCAGACGTTGACTTCAATGTGGATAAAATAATCAGTCAGCTTGAAAAGTGCAGGGAAGAGGGCGTAAAGGTCGCTGTGTTCCCTGAACTTTGCATAACAGGTTATACCTGTCAGGACTTGTTCTTTCAGAACGCTTTGCTTGACAAGGCAATGGAGGGCGTTGTAAAGATAGCAAAGACTACTGCTGACAGCGATATGCTTGTGGCTGTGGGCGTGCCTGTGAGAGCAAACGGCAAGCTTTATAACTGTGCGGCTGTGATGCAAGACGGAGAGGTGCGTGCCTTTGTACCTAAAACGCATCTGCCGAACTATAACGAATTTTATGAGGCAAGACATTTTGCACCATACAGAGGCGAATGTGCTGCCATTGATCTGAGAGAGTACGGACAGCTTGAATTTATACCGCCTATGGAACAGACCGTTTTCGTATGTGAAGAGATACCTGAGCTTGTGGTGGGCTTTGAACTTTGCGAGGACTTGTGGGTGGCTGACCCTGTTTCAAATTATCTTGCTAAGGCTGGGGCTACCCTTATATGCAATCTGTCTGCAAGCGATGAAGTTATCGGCAAGGACTCATACCGCAGACAGCTTGTTTCAAACCAATCTGCAAGGCTTGTGGCAGGGTATATCTATTGTTCTGCAGGTGACGGCGAGTCAACGCAGGATATGGTCTTTTCAGGTCACAATATCATTGCGGAAAACGGCTCTATACTTGCGGAGAGCAGGCTTTTTGAAAACGGCATTACCATATCGGAAATAGATTTTAAAAAGCTTGCCTTTGAACGTAGAAAAATTTCCACCTATCCTGCAAGCGCAGAGTGGGACTATTCTTCCAAAGACAGCGGTTTCTTGGATATGGAAAACATTTCTCGTGAGAGATTTTCCCTCGAAATTGGCGAAACAGCTTTGACAAGAAAATTTGCAAAAACGCCTTTTATCCCGTCAAATCAGGCGGAGAGAAACGAGCGCTGTCACCTTATTTTGCAAATGCAATCCCATGGTCTTATGAAGCGTATCGCACACACACATTCCAAAACTGTGGTCATTGGCATTTCAGGGGGACTTGATTCTACGCTTGCACTGCTTGTGTGCGTAATGGCAATGGACTTGCTGAAACGTCATCATACTGATATCGTTGCGGTGACGATGCCATGCTTTGGCACAACAAAGCGCACACGCTCCAATGCGGAGATACTTTGCGACGCTTTGGGGGTAACGTTCAGAGAGGTAGATATCTCAAAAGCAGTTTTACAGCACTTTGAAGATATCGGTCACGATTATAACGATCACAGCGTTGTGTTTGAGAATGGTCAGGCGAGAGAGCGCACAAAGGTGCTTATGAATATCGCAAATCAGGTGAGCGGAATGGTGGTCGGCACAGGCGACCTGAGCGAGCTTGCTCTCGGCTGGGCGACCTACAACGGCGACCATATGTCCATGTACGGTGTGAACGCTTCTATCCCTAAAACGCTGGTAAGACATATCGTTCAGTATTACGGCGACACCTGCACATCTGATACTCTGAGAGATGTGCTGTACGATATTTTGGACACTCCTGTTTCTCCTGAGCTTCTTCCTACCGACGAGAGTGGAACTGAGATGACACAGAAAACAGAAGACCTTGTCGGTCCATATGAGCTTCATGACTTCTTCCTTTACTATGGCATACGCTGGGGCTTTGAGCCGTCAAAGGTGAAAAGGCTTGCGAAATATGCCTTTGAGGGGGATTATCCTGACGAGGTCATAGACAAGTGGCTCAAAACATTCTATCGCAGATTTTTCTCACAGCAGTTCAAGCGTTCCTGCCTGCCTGACGGCGCAAAGATCGGTTCTGTTACCCTGTCACCGAGAGGAGATTGGAGAATGCCGTCTGACGCTGTGGCTAAGCTTTGGCTGGAGGATATCGACAAATAACGCAAGGTAAAAATAAAGTAACAAAATCTTTATAACTGCTCGGTTTTACAGAATTGGCTGTTCAGATATAATTATAAGTAAGGAACGGAAAACTTTTCTGAACAGTATCATTACGGAGGATTTATTATGAAATACACAGAGAAAGAGGTTTTGCAGTTCGTTGAAGAAAACGACGTAAAGTTCGTAAAGCTCATGTTCTGCGATATATTCGGTTCGCTAAAGACTATCTCTGTTATAGCAGGCGAGCTGCCGAAAATATTCAGAGAGGGACTTATCTTTGACGCTTCAAAGCTCGGTGGCTTTTTGAATGTGACTGCTTCAGACCTTAGACTTTTCCCTGACCCTGATACGCTGGCGCTTCTTCCATGGCGACCGCAGCACGGCAGGGTAGTAAGATTTTTCTGCCACCTGAAATATCCTGACGGAACGGCTTTCGAGGGGGATGGCAGGTTTTTCCTCAAAACTGCTATCGCATATGCGAAGGGTAAGGGATATAACTTCCAGATAGGTACTTCATGCGAGTTTTACTGCTTTGAAAAGGACGATACTGATATGCCTACAAAGCGTCCTCACGATTATGCAGGCTATTGTGACGCTGCACCTGTTGACAGGGGAGAAAACCTCAGACGTGATATTTGCCTGACACTTGAGCAAATGGATATTTTCCCAGAAAGCTCAAGACATGAAACCGGTCCGGGTCAGAACGAGATAGATTTTCAGTATTCAAACGCACTGAAAGCCGCCGATAATCTTGTGACATTCAAGAACGTTGTAAAATCTGTGGCTGACAGAAATGGGCTTTACGCAACGTTCATGCCAAAGCCTATCGTTGACAACTGCGGATCTGGTCTGCATATAATGCTCATGTGCATGAAAGGCACGGAAAATGTTTTCAAACCTCAGCTTGGCGGACTTTCCAAAGAGGCTGAGCGCATGATAGCAGGAATACTGAAAAACGTTGGCGATATGACGCTGTTTCTAAACACCACTACAAATTCATACAAACGTTTTGGCAGTCTGCTTGCACCTAAGTACATTTCATGGTCACATGAAAATTATGCACAGCTTCTTCGTGCACCGCTTGCTGATACAGATGAAAATGGTATAATACTCCGTTCAGCAGACAATACCTGTAATCCTTACTTTGCTATGGGTTTGCTTATTTATGCCTGCATAGACGGCGTTATAAATAAGGAAGAACTTCCAAAACCTTTTAATTTCAATATAGGCTCGGCAGACGAAAGCGAGCTTGCAAAGCTTGAAACACTTCCGCAGTCTTTGAAAGAGGCAGTGGAACGTGCTGAAAAGAGCGAGTTTCTTGCGGATAGGCTTCCTGAGCATATGTTGGAGCGTTTTATCGCAATAGAAAAGGAGCTTATCATAGAATATGAGAGAGCTGCCGATAAGGAGCAGTTTGAAACAGCCAGATATTTTTATCATCTGTAATGTCAGAGAAAGCTAAAAAAAGGAGGTGGGGAAATGGACAGGATACTTGTGGCTTCAAGCAATGACAAGGCAACAGCTATGCTTGTGAGTCTGTTAAAAGAAACCTTTCCCACCTGCAAGACTTCTATAGCCGCAACGGGTCTTGAAACAAGGCGTGCGGTAGGGTCAGGCAGTTATGACTGTGTCGTGATAAACTGTCCATTGTCAGACGAATATGGCAACGAGCTTGCGGAGATAGTCTGCACCTCAACTGACGCAAGCTGTGTGGCTATCGCAAAGTCGGAAAATGCGGATATCCTTGCGGATAAACTGGAAGATTTCGGCGTAATGGTGATACCAAAGCCACTAGGCAGACAGTATTTTTACCGTTCAATGAAATTTGTCAGTGCCGCAAGAAAAAGAATGCTGGGCATAAGGTCTGAGAACCTGAAACTGCACAAAAAGCTTGAAGAGATAAGAACGATAAACAGAGCAAAGTGCTCACTTATGCAGTATCTTGGCTTTACAGAACAGCAGGCTCATAAATATCTTGAAAAGCAGGCTATGGATAAGAGATGCACAAAGATCGAGGTGGCTCAGAAGGTCATCGAGATGTACGAGGTTTAAATGTTACATAATTGTTAAATTAATGTCACACTATTGCAATTGGCGGAGTAATGTTGTATAATAATAAAGGAAAATTTAAAATAACGGAGGTCGTTAAAAAATGTTAGTTTCAGCTAAGGAAATGATGACAAAGGCACTTGCAGGCAAGTATGCTGTAGGTCAGTTCAATATTAACAACCTTGAGTGGACAAAGGCTATCCTTCTCACTGCTCAGGAACTGCAGTCACCTGTAATTCTTGGTGTGTCTGAGGGCGCAGGCAAGTACATGACAGGCTTTAAGACAGTTGCCGCTATGGTTAAGGCAATGGACGAAGAGCTTGGTATCACAGTACCTGTTGCACTTCATCTTGACCACGGAACATATGAGGGCTGCTACAAGTGCGTAAAGGCTGGCTTCTCATCTATCATGTTCGACGGTTCACATTATCCATTTGATGAGAACCTTGCTAAGTCAACTGAACTCGTTCACGTTGCAGATCAGCTTGGTCTTTCAATTGAGTGTGAAGTTGGTTCTATCGGTGGCGAAGAGGACGGCGTTGTAGGTATGGGCGAGTGCGCAGATCCAGACGAGTGCAAGACTATTGCTGATCTCGGCGTTACAATGCTCGCTGCTGGTATCGGTAACATTCACGGTAAGTATCCAGCAAACTGGCCAGGTCTTTCATTCGAGACACTTGCTGCTATCAAGGAAAAGGTTGGCGATATGCCACTGGTACTTCACGGCGGTACAGGTATTCCTGACGATATGATCAAGAAGGCAATCTCACTTGGCGTTGCAAAGATCAACGTAAACACAGAGTGTCAGCTTTCATTCCAGGAAGCTACAAGAAAGTACATTGAAGAGGGCAAGGATCTTCAGGGCAAGGGCTTTGATCCAAGAAAACTTCTCAATCCTGGCTTCGAGGCTATCAAGGCTAAGGTCAAGGAGAAGATGGAACTCTTCGGTTCTGTTGGCAAGGCTTAATCAATAGCTAAATTAACGTAAATAAACGGGCTGTCGTTTCGGCGGCAGCCTTTTTATGTTATTTTATTTTCCAATTAAATAGAGTGTAACCTAGATCAACCACTCACAAATAAAAACAAGGAGATTTTTTTATGGAAATTTTCAGTGCACGTCGTTTAACAAACATGGGACTTATTGCAGCGATATACGTTGTGGCTACGATGCTTTGCAGCTCGCTTGCATACGGACAGGTACAGTTCCGCATATCTGAGGTTTTGATGCTACTTTGTTATTTCAACAAGGATTACATCATTTCGCTTTCTATAGGTTGTTTGATAGTCAATCTATTCAGTACGCTCGGAATGGTGGACGTAGTATTTGGAACGCTTGCAACAGTTGTGGCAGCGGTTCTTATCTATCTGCTGAGAAACAAGGTAAATCTTGTAGTTGCGTCGCTTTTCCCGGTGATATCAAATGCGGTGATAGTTGGCTTTGAACTGACATATGTCTTCAAGACGCCGCTTCTTGTGAACATGGGCTGGGTAGCCTTAGGCGAATTTGTATGCGTAACGATAGTTGGTGTTATACTTATCAAGGCGCTTATGAAGAACAAGTATTTCAGCAAGCTTGTGACTTTCGGCATGAGTGATCAGGCTCTTAGTGAGCAGTTTAAAAACGGGTGATGATTCCGATATAAAAATCAGCCTGACTTTTTAGTCAGGCTTTATTTTTTGGCGCTTTTATCGAAAAAACTGCGAAAAAGTATTGACAAAGTACGTGTAATATGATATAATATATATGTTGCATTGAGCAACGTTAAATATGCGGATGTGGCGGAATTGGCAGACGCGCTAGCTTCAGGCAGCGTAACGACAGTGAATTTATTTGCTTGGCTGCTTTTCGGTTCATCATAAATGTGGATTAGTGTGATAAGCACCCACCTCGGTTTTGGATTTGAGCCGAGTAAAAGTTTCAAATTTTTATATGCGGATGTGGCGGAATTGGCAGACGCGCTAGCTTCAGGTGCTAGTGATCGCAAGGTCATGTGGGTTCAAGTCCCGTCATCCGCACCATGAAAAGCTCGATTTTATCGGGCTTTTTTCTTTTGCTCCAGTAAAAATAAATGGGCAGACACGCTGGCTCTAAGAACAATTTTTAATTGATATTATGCTAAAACGCACTACCATAGCTAATGCGTCTGTCGGTTAATATATTCATATATGTAACGAACAAATCCGCAGGCGATACTGCGGATTTCGTTTTAATTTCTATGCACTTTCTAATTCTTCTGTTGGCTCAATAAACACGCTGACAGTTCCATTAAACTCTCCGTTCATCTCGAATCTGATATCAAGACTTTTATCTTCATTTTGATGAATGAAAATTCGCTTGACTAACATTCTTAGATTGATATCCGAAATCGTACCCTCGGACAGGATTTCATCAAGTATCTGTGTTGTGTTTTTAAGCTGTTCTTTTCTCTGTTTGCAGATTTTGTCATATTCCCTCAAGTCGGTTATCCGTTTTTCAATAGCGGATATTTCTTCTTCACGCTTAGTAATCATATTGTTGTAAACTTGTGCGTGTTCTCTGTCGCCGATTCGCTCTATAATCAAATCTTCGATCTGCTGTCGGAGTGATAATATCTTATCGTTGAGCTGCTGTATCTGACGTTCATACAGCGGCTTTTTCTTTACCCAATCCTTGACAATCTTGTTGTAGCGTTCGCTTTCGGCAAGTATCGTTTCACGAAGTCCTCGGACTTCATCTTCGATCAAAGCGTCAAGCTGATTTTCACGGACTGTGTGCGGAGTACAGTATTGCTTGCCGTAGCGGTGTGCGCTGTTGCAAGTGTATTCAACGTACTCTTTGCCTTTCCATTTTCTTGTGCGAGCTACAAAGCAAGCCCCGCAGTCGGAGCATTTTATTAATCCGGAATAGCGATGAAGATTCCTGCCATTTTGCGAACGTGGATTAATCTGTGAACGCTGTTCCAGTAAAAACTGTGCCTGTTTCCAAGTTGTTTCATCAATTATTGGTTCGCAGAAATTCTCATGGCGATACTGTTCTTCGGGCGGAATGAAAGTTTTGGTTTTGTATATTTTTGAAGTTACTGTCTTATGATTAACCATTGTGCCAATGTATAATTCATTTGTGAGAATGCGTTTGACTGCTGTTTGTACCCACAAGTATTTTTTAGAGATGTCGGGTTTCCAATCTGCTAGCTTTCTGCGCTGATAGTATTCTGGTGATTTTATTCCACGTTCGTTCATCTTCTTTGCGATTGTGGTCAAGCCGTAGCCGTCAACGTATAGCTTGAATACTTCCTGCACTATCCAAGCTGTTTCATCGTCTACCAAAACAGTATTTGTGTTTCGGTCACGCTTGTAACCGAGGGGTAAGGACTCTATCAGACCTTTTCCTTTCTGCTTTTGACGTACACCTGCTTTTACTTTTTTGCTGATGTCCTTAGCATAAAAATCGTTGAAGATCTGCTTGAATCCAATCATCAAATCGTCATTCTCGTTACTGGAATCAATGCCCTCAGTCACAGAATAGACCTTGACATTGTTCTGTCGCAAGTGATCTATGAACAGTTCCGTTTGAGTACGGTGTCTGCCAAGTCTTGATAGATCCTTGACCAGAACTACATCAATTTTACCTTCGTCAACAGCAATTTCAAGTTCTCCTAAGCCTTTTCTGTTAAACGTCATTCCTGAAACATTGTCATCAAAGCTCTCTCCGACGATTTCGTAACCATTCTGCTCAGCGTAATCAACTAAAATCTGTCGTTGATTTTGCAGACTGTTCATTTCCTCATCTTCGTCACGAGATAATCTGTAGTATAGCCACGCTCTCATTTTATCGACCTCCTTTAAATTCGGCAGGCACGCTATGGTGTGTCTGCGTTACCTATCTGAACTTCGTTCAGATTGACACTACCACAAGCCGACCTGAAAGTCCAGCGATTACGCTGTTTTATCAACAAGTTCTACCTTTTCAATAAAATCGGAGTCGGAGCATTTGGACATACTATCTGAATTCAAATAGTCGTTAATCATGGACTCCATGAAGGTATCAAATGTCTTTCCGTCGCCATTATAGATAACAGTGACTGAATTGATTTTCGGGATTTCTCTTTGTCTTGGCATATTTTTATCGCCCTCCTTACTGTCTTTTCAGTTTCTTTTTCTCTGATTTTTAAACTGATCATTTTTAATCATTCCTTTCTTAAAATTTCGTTTGACATCATCAACAACGCCCGCAATTATGCCGATTTCACGCAGTTTTTTGCACTTACGACCCCTCAATCATTCAAAGCTCAAATTTATGACCCCATAAAAATTATGCACAATCATTTTGCTGAAACTGCGTATTTTCGGCACTTTTGCGGCGAGCTTTGCTCGTCCGCTGTGAACGTTTAGGGGGCTGTGACCCCGAAACTTTAACTTGCAATGAAATATTTCACTTTGCTTTAACTGCTGCATATCCGGTATTTGTGCAGATTGACAACTGCCTTTTTATTATCAGAATTAAAACCTCTCCCACATATCGCCCACAGCGGCTCACAAATCGCTTGTTTGTGGTTTTGGTGAGTTTCTGCTAAACTTACCCGACTGATTTTTTTAGCCCACAAATCGCCCCACGTTCGCTGATTTGGGTTGACATTAAAACTTTTATTTGAATTTTACCGTCACACTCTGTAAATTAAGATTTTACAAGGCTTTTCAGACTTTTTGAATCAGCTTGTTGACAGTAACTTCGCTAGTGTTTTTACTGTCACTACTGTCACGCTCTGATAGCTTTTGCTTATCAATAAGTTTATACTCATAGCAGAGAAATGGAAAGCGACAGACAAGTAATTTAATACAATACCTCCATTTCATTACGCATTTGATGACTTTTCTTTTTGAATAGAGAGTATGCATACACCCTTTCTTTTGCTATATTAAAATTACTTAGTATGTTATATTAAAGGTATGGCTGTGTGAGACGGAGGATATCGCAGATCACTTCAATTGATCTTTTATTATTACCGGCAACAAATTTGAAAAAAGTACAGGATTTTTTTATTTTGGTTTTATAAATTTCATATGTTTGCACAAAATTGAAATTGATAATTTGTCGAGTTTCCCTATACTTGTATAGGGGAAGTAACTGACGACTTAACAACCTTATTTGAAAAATTTTTTTCAAGTTTGTATGATTACACAATAGCCAGAACTTTTATGACTTTTTGCTTTAGCATTTACACAAAGTTATGAGGTGGTAAAACGCCACCTCATAATTTTTATTTATGCGATAAGAATATATTTCCTTGTCTAAAATCTATTTGTTTGAGTTCTTGTACTGGCAAAAAAAGCATAATCATAAAAATGACGATAAGAATGTTGCAAATTGGTCTTAGATGTGATATACTCAATTTTGGAAAAATAAATGTTTTGACTTATTGATAGGAAGTGACAAAATGTTACCGATTTATATGGTATTAGTTGATGATGACGATGTATCAGATTTTGAGGTACTGTATAGAGAGTGTAGAAATAAAGCGTACATAATTGCTTATAAGATATTAAAAAACGAAAGTCTTGCGGAAGAATGTGTTTCAGAAGTCTTTCTTTCTGTTGCAAAGAATTTCAAAAAAGTTAACAATTTAACTTCTTACGAAAAGCAGAAATATGTTGTTATTAGTGTTAGGAACAAAGCTTTCAACATCCTTACGAAAGAAAAAAAATACATCGAATTTGCCATACGAAGATGATATTTATTTTAACGACGATAAATATTCGGAATTTGATAAGGATAAATGGTCTGATTTCATAAGGAAATTAAATAAAACTGATAGAGATATACTCTATCTTGTATGCGTCCAGGGAATGGACTATAAAGAAATTGCAGATTCGTTTGGTATCAGTTATGCAGCAGCCAAGCAGCGATATTGGACTGCTAAAAATAATCTTAAAAGAATAATTTTAAAGGAGGGGATGCTTGATGAATGAAAATTTGCAGTTTTTACAGGCATTAAAAGATGTATCTGATGAAGATTTTAATGAAGATATGAATTCGATCTCTTTAACGGGCGAACATGAATTCAGCGACAAATTCAATAGGAAAATGAAAAAGCTTATTGCAAGGCAAAAGAAGCAATATTTTAGATTTGTTAGTACAGCAGGCCGTAGAGCTGCATGCATTATATTAGCAGTGGTCGTGATATCTGCATCAGCGTTAAGTGTCGAAGCGGTTCGTAATGCAGTATATGATTTTATAATAAAAATCTTTTCGAATCACAGCGTTGTAACAACCGAAAGTGGAACGGACGACGGTTATCCGACTTCTATTGAAGAAAAATATTATATTTCAAAGTTGCCTGCCGGTTTTGAACAGACTCAATATGGTGAAACAGATAATAGTATTTCAGTTTTTTATTCAAATGGCAAAAAAGGAATTTTATTTGACCAGAATGTCAAAGGTGATCATAAGATATATATGGATAATGAGCGAACGGATTTTACGAAGATCGAAATCGATGGTCAGGAATATTTGCTTTTTGAATCTGATACTGATGTGACGTGCATTTGGGATAACGGCAGGTATATATTGTCAATTTCCAGCAATCTTGACAAAGAAATTGTTATAGATTTATGCAAGTCTACAAAGTTACAAAAATAGTCTTACTAATTTGATTTTTTATTGTTATATAGGGTAGAGAGGTCGATTTGATCTTTCTACTCTATTTTTTGTGAAAGGATAATAAAAGATGAAAAAATTATTAGCGTTACTTGTTTCTTCCATTATAGTGTGTGGAGGTGGCATATCTGTTTGCGCTGAACCTCAGTTAAGTACTCCTGTCGAAGGTGAATTTACAGAATACTATAAATACACTTCAAAAATTTATAACAGTATGACTATTTCAAATAAGACTGCTTCGTGCAAAAGTACGATAATGGGTTTTTCAGATAAGACAACTAAAGTGGTTGTTACACATACACTAGAGAAAAAGAGTGGAAAATGGTGGATAGATGTTACAAGCTGGTCTAAAACTTTCAACACATATACAGCAATATATTCCACGTCTAAATCATCGTTAAGCAGCGGTACATACCGCCTTAAAACAGTCGCAAAGGTCTATAATGGTTCTGATTATGAGACCATTACGATTTATAGTAGCACAGTGTCATGCTGAAAATACAATATAAGAAGAAAGGCTCGGTGATTCCAATGCAGAACTAAAATATTTAACAATATTGCACGATTCAATTTGTGCAGGCTTACGAAACTGTTTGAATACAAAGGATTTGCATTGATATTTTTTGGTATTAATGCTATAATTTAAAGGAGAAATTTTTATGAATATGAAAAAAACTATTACAATTGGTATAGCTTCTATTATTGCCTTCAGCACGATAGCGACGACTGCAATGGTATCAGTAGGGGCATTTGATCAAACGTATGAATCAAATTATAATTATACATACAATGGTAATTCATATGCAAAAATGGATTACTATGAAGCTGGCAATTTTGTTCAAACAAGGGCAACGAATAAGCAATCGCTGACAGAATATCCTAAAATCAGTGTTGATGTTTACTATTCTAACGGCGGATATTTGGATGGAGCATCTGAATATAAGACACTCAGTACAAAAGGATCGATCGGCATCAAGGGTTGTTCAAATTACAGAAGCTCAGGCGGAAACAATTATAAACATACTGTAATTGTGTATCGTGATTCCTCACGTACAAATAAAGTTGCCACAATCAGCAAAAACGTAGGATAAATCATGAAAGGTCGGGGCATATGTTTTTTATTCTTAAAAACATTGCACAGTTTATCAGACACAGCAAGGTTATCTTTGCTGTGTTTGTGGTCTGTGAGATCACAAGCTTGATGCTTATTATTTTTTCATTTGGGATATATCAGAATTATTCACAGCAGATAAAGGACATTGCTTCAGATGAGCCTATTGATGAAGAAAAGAATTGGATTAGCTTTGATTTTGAAAGCGACATTGATGAGGAAAATCCAATTTCAAATGAATCGGTTTTGACTTTTCTTAACGAGATGGGGTCAGCGCTTGGGAATAAAATAGGGTACATAGATTTTGACTGCGGCGGATATTACGTCTGCCTGTCATATAATGACGGCTGGGAAATGTATGATATTAAAAAAAATCTGAAAACTAACGGAAGGTGGTACAGTGGTAGCTCTTTCAGTAAAACAGATTATGACAAAGCTGCTAAGGTATGTATAGCCCCGATCGAATGTTACAAAGAGATAGACAGCGAGATCGGATATGACGACGACCTTTCTCCTGAAGATTACAGCTATCAGGCATATGATAAAGACGGCAAAATATTTGTCGATCTTCCTGAAGGAACCTTTGAAGTGATCGGATTCACCAAAACCTGGGGAGACAGATATTTTATACCGTATACGGTTTTTTCATCAGATGCCGAAGTTACGACTTTTCCGCAGGTGAAAATACAACAGATTCTGTATCAGAATGAATATAACAGCGCTGTTAACATTTTCAAAAAGTGCTTTGGTGACAGAATAAGCGATGAGGAAATTTCGGATATGCCGGTTTATGATGCCGAGGTGCTGAAAACCTTTCAGACAAAAATGACGATCTGCGTTGTTATTGCGATCATATCTTCTGTCAATATCACGGCATTGTTTAAATATGTGATTGATCTTAGACGAAAGACTATGGCTATATTCAGGATCAATGGGTGTTCTAAAAACAGGCTCAAAGGAATCATGGTCAGCGAGATGATGATATATAGTGCGATCAATATTCTGCTATGTATATCTTGTTTTAATTTTCTTATACTTCCCGGACTAGCCGGTATTTTGCCGTATGTCACTCTTGCATATTCAGTGAAAAACTATATTTTACTTGCAGCGATCTACATAGCTGTGACCTTCGTTTCTCAAAACATAATGATTTATTTCAGCATTTCGCGTTCGCCAGTGCAAATGCTGAAATCACGGAGGTGAAAACGGTGCGCGCATCATATATCAGATATGGTATCAAGGAATTTGAACGTAATATATTTTTTAATATTTTTATAATCCTACAAATTTCCGCAGCTTTGATACTGATAGTTTACTGTGTGTCCTCAATAAACTATATCTCAAAGTTTTATTCACCGATAAAGGAACATATAGACGGAGAAGGAATTTGCAGTATCGACATACCGAATTATCCTCTGCTTGAAGAGATAAGCGGTTTTGAATATGTTGACGAGGTTTACTCCTTCAATTCAGTTGGCGGACTTTATAACAATAGCAATGCCTTTTATAAAAATGACATCAGGTACGTTTATATCAACAGCTATGATGACAAATTCATCAATGATTACATACCAATCCTTGAAAAGGGTAAATGGTTAAGCGAATGTGACAGCGAAGACGGCATAATTAACGCAGTAATATCCTATAGTGATGAATATGAGGTCGGCGATGTGATAACTGTGGTTTTCGATCCGCAGTCAGATTGTGAGAAGGAATTAAATTTTAAAATAGTAGGAATGCTTTGCGATGGAGCTAAAGTTTTTAACGCCTATACATTGATGTCCGAAGTTTCAGACGCTTCATCTTTGTATCCAAATTATTATAGTGCGCAGCATAAAAATGAAATTCTCCTGCTTACTGAAAAAAATCAAAAGCTAGGCGGTTGTCCCGGAATGTCGCTTATTAAATTCAAAGAGGGTCGTAGCGATGAGGAATATGAAAATTTCACCACTCAGTTAGGCGCTGATTTTGATATAAAAGGGATAAAATTATCAAAAATAAACGAGACAAGCTTAAAACAGATAAACGAGCAAAGGGTGATGATATTACCGCTTATAATCGGCATAAGCATACTCATTTTTACAAGCATTTTGAGTATGAGTGCTATAAGTACAAACAGGCAGCTGAAAAATTACGGCATATACAGCATTTCCGGCGGAACAAGGGCAGGCTGTGTTTTAATACAGATGTGTAATGTATTATGCTGCTGTATCTTCTCATGTTTTCTTGCTTATTTGTTTTTCAATATTTTAAAGATCAGTGGAAAGCTTAACGGATCAATTGTTGCTTTTGGTACAAATGAGTTTTGTTCATGTGCAGCATGGCTGATAATTACAATTATAGTTTCATCGATTATGCCTATATTAATAATCGGGAAAAAGAAGATAAAAGATATGTTGCGGGAGATGGAATTATGATTAAGCTTAACAACATAACAAAGATATATAACCCTAAAAAGTCCAACGAATTTGAAGCATTGCATGGAATTTCTTGTGAGATTAATGACGGAGAGCTTGTGGCTGTTATTGGCAAATCCGGAGCAGGAAAATCTACACTTTTGCATATTCTTGCTTGCATTGACAATTATCAGGAAGGCGAATATACTATTGACGGAACTCTGGTAAAAAATCTTTCAGAAAAGCAATATGCAAAAATTCGTAATGAAAAAATAGGCATGGTAATGCAAGATTTTGCTCTTGTAGAAGATTTCACAGCTTTGGAAAATGTTATGATTCCACTCAATTTCTCAAAGCAGAAAATAAAAAATAAAAAAGAAAAGGCTCTTGCTGCATTAAAATCTGTTGGCATTGGAGAACTTGCGAAAAAGCCCTGCAATAAGCTTTCTGGCGGACAAAAGCAGAGAGTTGCAATCGCCCGTGCGATAGTCAACGAACCGAGCATGATACTCGCCGATGAACCAACAGGTGCGCTTGATACCAAAACCTCTGCGGAGATCATGGCACTGTTCAAATCATTGAATAAACAGGGACGTACAGTAGTGATAGTTACTCACGATCCCAAAATCGCCGAACAATGCGACAGGATTATTGAGATAAGTGACGGGAGAATAGTAAAGTAAAATAAAGGCGGATATCGGGCGCTATCTCGCACTGTCGTTACGCTACCCTCAGGTGCTAGTGATCGCAAGGTCATGTGGGTTCAAGTCCCGTCATCCGCACCATAACAGGACACCATTTTTGATACAATGCGTATCTTGATTGGTGTCCGTTTTCTTTATCCGAAAGTCCTTGTTTAATGGGATTTGTCAACACAATTTAACGAAAGCAGGCAATAAAGCTCGCAAAGGAGATTGGCACCAAGGCAGCAGATGAGCTGCACATCCCCAAAGGGACGCTGGGGACGTGGGTGCAAAAGGCGAGGATCGGGGAAATAGACACAGGTGCAGGCTCACGTACACCTGGAGAGTCACTTACTATCGCACAGCAGCTTCAGGCAGCAAACAAGCGGATCAAAGAGCTTTTAAAGAAAAACCGTGAGCTTGAAGAGCTTAATGAATTTCTGGAGTAAGCATCTGTTTTTTTCGCTGCGAACCGTCGGAAGTCAGGAAAGAAGAACGGTTAAAGTTCATTTCCAAAACGTTAATTTTCATTTACTGCGTCACACATACGCTACTGTTTGTATTGAGAATGGCTTTGATGCTAAAACTGTCAGCGAGTTGCTAGGTCATTCTAATGTTAATATTACACTTAACCGCTATGTTCACTCATCGCTTGATACAAAAAAGAAATATGTTGAAAAACTTAATTTTGTAGCTTAAAAGTTTTTAGCCGTCAGAAATATCTGATTGGTAGTAAATAATGCATGATTTTACGTTGCTTTTTTGCCTTTTTGCCTGTAGGTGCAGATTTTGCGAAAAAATTATATTTTGTTTTGTAAACTATTATACCAGAAAATTGATAAAATATGTATTGATTTTCTGAAAAATGTTTGGTATAATGGCGAATAAAGGCGGTGATCGTATGATCAGAGTTGCAATTTGTGATGATGATAAACATATGCAGGAAAGTTTATCAAAGTATTTGTTAGATTATTCAATACAATGTGACAGAGAAATTGATCATGCAGAATTTGATACTTGTGAGGAATTAATGGACGAGTATCTCAAGGGGAACTCGTTTGATGTTATATTGCTCGATATTGAATTTAAAAATAATGATGAAAAACAAATGAATGGTATTGAACTTGGGAAAAGACTGCGTGGACTGTATGCCAATGACAACACTGCTATCGTTTATGTGACATCTTATGGCGAGTATGCTATTGACTCCATTAAAATAAGGCCCTATGATTATATAAAAAAGCCAATTACCTATAGAAGAATAGTTGATTTTTTTGAAACTTATTATTTGGATCAAGCTAAGAGAAAAAAGGTGTTTGAATATACTGCACATAAAGTCAAAAACAGTATCATAGTATCTAATATTTGTTATTTTGAGAGTCAAGGCAGAACAATAGTGATCCATACTATTACGAATCAATATACCTTTTACGGAAAACTATCTAACCTGCTTGACAATGAAAGTCTAAGTGATTTTATCAGTATTCATAAATCGTATTTAGTAAATAAGAATTATATTGAAAGATTCACGTCACATTCAGTCGTCCTTATTGGCATAGACCGAGTGGAATTGCCGATAAGCCCTAATAAGAAAATGGAGGTCAGTGAACAGCTGTTGAAAGAATGATATGACTACTTTATTTTATTTGTTTTCAAATGTGTTTCACATATATGCCACTTATCAGTTTTCCAATGTGTTTTTACAAAAGAAAAAAGAGTCGGCAAAATCAGACATCGTCCTGTTTACACTTTATTACATTATAAATAGCTGTGCGTATTTACTGTTTGACAATCGGCTTATTACAATCCTGTCAAACATTATACCATTTATTCTTATATTTTTGTACTATAAAGTATCGTTATTTAAGTCTTTGTTGTCAGCATTTGTGTTATGTGTTTTTTCCATTGTAGTAGATACAGCGGTTGTTGCTATACAGTCTTTGCTCAATATAAACTCTGTTTTTTTTGATGAGGGATTTGTATCAAATATTGTGCTTCTAACACTTGTAAATATCATAGCTAAGAGCTATTTTAAATACAGCGATCAAATTGTAAAATTACCAATAATGTATTATATTACTGTGATATTTGTTCCGCTTGGCAGTATAATGGTTGGTTACTTTGTCGCAAAAGATCTCAATGTCGTATCGTTGATTTTAAGCGTTATCATATTATTGATGAACATAGTTATTCTTTACCTTTACGATAATTTGGTAAATATGTTTTCCCAACAATATGAAACTGACGTTATTGAGCAGCAAAACAAGGCATATCTTAATCAGTTGCATTTAATGCAGGAATCTCAGATGAAGATAAGATTTTTAAAGCATGATATGAAAAATCATATTATCAACATGCAAAGTTTGCTTAGTGCTGAGAAATACGATCAGCTTAAAGATTACCTTGCTGAAACCAATGATTATATTTATAGTAATAATGTTATTATCGACTCAGGGAATGAAACGATCGACAGTGTTCTGAATTACAAATTGGCACCGTTAGAGAACAACAGTATTGAGAAAAGCTATCATGTTGTTCTACCTGAGCAAATTCTTATTAGTTCATTTGATTTAAATATTGTTATTTGTAATCTGATAGATAATGCACTTGAAGCGTTAAGCCTTCTGGGCGAGAACGATGAAAAGAAGATAACTATCGATATTGTTTATAAGCAGGGTTACATTAAAATATTAGTAGGAAATTCATTTGACGGAATCATACACAAGGATAAAAGGACAAGAAAAAATGATGAGATAAATCATGGAATAGGGTTAAAGAGTGTTCAAAATATTGCGGAAAAATATGGAGGACTTTTAAAAACTGATGTATCTGATAACTGGTTTGAAACATCAGTGATAATGTATGAAAAATAGAGGTAGCAATAAGTTACCTCTATTTTTTTTTACAAAAAAGACGTTCTTTTTGACATTTACGTTTTTTTTATTCTTATATTATGTATAATCAAGTCATAACTTGTTATGAAATGAATAAGATCATATGAAAAAAAATTTAATGAAACTCAGCACAAGAATGGGTAAGGTGTTTGTTGCATTGGCACTTTTGGTTACTGTATCAAACGTAAATTCTACATGCCTTTTCATCACTCACCAGCCTGAACTGCCTGCTGATTATAAGAAACTGCGTAAGTTCTAATGTTTAAGAAAACTGCCTGCAAAATAACGCAACGTCTATGTGAAAAAGGTATTATATCCGAAAGAGATTTCGATTTGTATGAATACGGATTTAATATGGGAATAACGGTTTTACTTAACCTTATCAGCACTATAGTTATCGGCGTTATTGCGGGCAAGGTGTTTGAAAGCATAGCTTTCTTAGTTTTTTATATACCACTGAGAAGCTATGCCGGAGGATACCACGCTAGCACCCCGAGGAGGTGCTATTTTATTTTCATTTGAGGATTTTCATACTTACTATGTTGGTATGAATAGAATTTGGGTCCATAATGAATGTAATTTGCCGACTAAAAGATCTAAAAATTTTGTAAAAAGAGTAAATCACAGGGATGGTAGTGTTTCAATAACAAAAAAATAGATAATAAAAATGTAACCGTAAAGTATACAAAGAATAAAGGCGGAAATTTATATCCTAGGTTCGAGAAATTTGCTCATCCAGAGTACCCTAATCCGATAAAAATGAAAGCAAAATTAACTGGTGTTTTTAGAAAAGATGTTAAAATCATTCGTAATGAAACTGGTATAAAATTACCAAAGGATTATACTTGGCATCATTTGGAAGATGGAAAAAGTGTGTTAATGGTTCCTTCCAAAATCCATTCACCAAGGTGTGGCGGATTTAATCATATGGGCGGAGCAACTAAAATAAGACACGGAATAATTTAAAGGAGGATAATTATGAAACTGGTCGAAGTTGGCGAAAAGCTAAGCAGCAAGGATATCAAGGAAATGGAGGGTGAACTGAATTTAAGCTTTCCAAAGGACTATAAGGACTTTTTGCTGAAAACAAACGGCGGAATGCCTGAGGATGAAGTGGAGTTCGATTTTATTGAGAACGGAACTTCCGACGAGGATGAGTTTGAGCAGGGCAGTGATATACACTATTTCTATGATGACAACGAGATAATGGAGTCATACGAGAATTTGGTGGACGAGGAACTTATCCCCGATGAATATCTGCCGATAGCCTGTGATTCTTTTGATAATCAGATATTGCTGCGTTTGGGCAAAGGCGATAATTATGGTGCGATATATTTTGCAGACGCTGAAAGCGAAGAGAGCGAGGACTTAGGTTGGGTGCTGTCAAAGGTGGCAGACTCATTTACTGCGTTCTTGGGTATGTTAAGACCTGCGGAGGACTGATAAAAATGGAGGTAGTTATATGTTAAAAGATTACGTTAAATTCAGAGATATTGATGTGTCACGAATCGAACAGTATAAGGGCAGATTGCCTGAAGAATTGTTTGATTTTTGGAGAGAGTTTGGTTTGGGAACATTCTACAATGGTTACTTAAAAGCGATAGACCCGAACGAGTATATCGAACTTGTGCAGCAGTCATATTTTGACGGTGAAGTTACTATCCCGATATTTGCGACAGCATTTGGTGATATCATTACATGGGAAGATAACAAGTATATCGGGATACTCAAGTATAGATATCAAGATAGTGATATAATATCAACTGGATTTGAGGACTTTTTTGAGGAAGTTGAAGAGGGCGTCCTTGATGACGATTATTTCACTATCAAAAAGTATAACGCAGCAGTTAAGAAATATGGTGAACTGGAGTATGATGAGTGCTTTGGATATGTTCCGCTGCTTGCACTTGGCGGAAAAGAGTCTGTAAAAAACCTTAAAAAAGTCAAAATGCGTGAGCATATTGCACTTATAGCTGAACTGACAGACGGCATTTAAAACTATTTTACTTTAACAATATGGAGGTGATAAAATGCCCATAAACCAAGAAAAAGTTTCACAGCTTTTAGCGGCAAGGAGATATATAATAATCCTAAAACGGGGAAACAAGTAGTATATGATACAGATGGTAATTACTTTAGGATTGAAGACACAACTTTAACAGGAAAAAGAGTATACACTGATATTAATGGAAATCAAATCCCAAATAATAAATTTGTTAATTGAAAACAGATAGGTATTTCGAAATCTGAATATAATCAGTTGACACATTTTAATAATATTGATTAAGGTGATTGTTGAAATGAAACAAATGGCAGAAAGTAATAATTATCTTATACTAAATGAATATGAAAAAGTATTTCTCAAATTAAAAGCAACATCTCAATTAATTTTAATTGGTGAATTCTATGGCGATCCAGATGTTGCTTTGATTTCAGACGATGAGACATACTGTGCTGTTGGTGGAGAAGGTGTGATTATTTATTATTTAAGAGATCCATTTGAGGAATTTTCCACCGATCACAAATCATCAAATCAATGGAAAATTTGGGGAAGAGACACCGATGGAGAAACAATGTGGGTGAGCAAAATAGATCAAATTGATAGTAAACATATTCGAGTTGAATTAGAAGATTCTGAAACCATACTATTGTCTATTTTCTAACTTGCGTTTTGAACCTATATATGAGAAGATTCTAAGCTTATTCATTTGGTGATCAACGGCGAAGAGATCATAACGACTGAAACCCACCCGTTCTATGTAAAAAATCAAGGCTTTATCAAAGCAGGAGAACTAATAGTTGGTGATGAACTTCTTGATGTAAACGGAAATGTTCTTTTAGTTGAAAATTTTGACGTTGAGTTGACAGACAAACCTGTCAAGGTGTATAATTTTCAGGTAGAAGATTTTCATACATATCACGTTAGTGGTTTTAGCGTGTTGGTACATAATGCAAGTAATGAATATAAAACAAAGACTGTCCGTACCGCCAAGGAAGAAGAAAAAATTCCCATTGTTGATAAACCAGGCTCTCCTTCTTGGAAACAAGCAGTTAAAGAATTAAGATCTGCTAGAAAAAAGGAAACAATTATATTGCTTCAAATAGACAGCAAGCGGAACAACTTATAAATGAAGCAATGCCTGATTTGCCTAAAGCAGAAACATATGCAACAAATGCGCCAAAATCTAATTATCAAATTCACCCTATTGATAATGAATATAACATGCCACATATTTGTTATCATGATTGGGCAAAGGGAAAACATAATGGCTCTGCAGGACATATATTTTGGGAGGAATAGATATGGATATAAAAGAATTTAAATATGCTTGGAGATATACAAGCGAAAATTATGCGCTATTCTCTCCAAAGCAGCTATCAGAAATGAATGTTGTTAATGAAAACAAAGCAGTTGAAATTTGGAATAGTATATGCGATAATGAAATACTTCAAAAAAGTTCATATGTTCAAATGATGATTGATCATAAACTGACTGTTTTCATAGGTGACTGTGGTTGGGGCGATGAATCAATGGAGAGAGTAACTCAACAAAAATTAATGAGTTTATTCGAAAAAAGTATTTCAGACAAAGTAACATTGTTATATGATCATACTTCAGCAATAAGCATTACAGCATCTATTTTTTGTGAAAAATGGTCGGATTTTTGTTATCCTTCAGATGTGCTTCTTATTGTAAATAACAATATTGTTCTATTGTATTATGAAGATACATTATACGGACCTTTAGAATCCTTTGAAAATATAATATAATTACTATTTACAGAACATTTTTATCAACGATTTTGCAGGTACACCGATTTGAACTGTAAGTGTACTTGCTTCAACTGAAACGCACCCGTTCTATGTAAATAATCGTGGCTTTGTCAATGCAGGAGAACTAATAGTTGGTGATGAACTCCTTGATGTAAACGGAAATGTTCTTTTAGTTGAAAATTTTGACGTTGAGTTGACAGAAGAACCTGTTAAGGTTTATAATTTTGGGGTAGAAGATTTCCATACTTATCATGCTTGTACATTGGGCGTGTTGGTGCATAATGCAAATGATTATGTAAATCCTCGTACACAAAATACATCTGATCTGGATATTCAAAAAATCAAGGAAACTAAATATGATGGAACAATAAGAACTGGTGGAAGAAGTGGAGGTTCAAGACCTCTTGAAGGCCAGCCGAATACCTATGTGAATACAGAGAGTGGACATAAATTGGTTTATGGGGCGGATGGTAGATTAAATTTGGATATTTCTACAAAGAGAGTCAAAGCAAGAGTCTATGATATTGCTCCGAACGGACACTTATATCCACGTGATATGAAATTAATTGGTCCTGTTCCAAGAGAATTATTAGAAAATCGGTGATTAAAATGAAAATATATAAAAGCATAGTTGATGAGAGGATACTACATGATTTCTCTAAAATACAGGGAAGGTCTTTAATGAATCATGTTGCCAATTCATACAATATTGAAATGGCAATTGGATTTGCAAGTTTGTTTTGTCCAGAGATCATTGAAGTTGATGATTGTATATTTATTTCTGAGTTCTATAATGGAAATATCATGGGATTAAGGAAACTTTATAAAAATACTAAAGATATTGAGATGTTCGTCAATAGTTGGTCATTGCAAAGTTTAGTCAAAGAATGTGACGTTATAAATAGTTCAGGTGACTATATTGAGGAGTTTGCAAAGGCAATTCAGTATTTTTGGCAACTCAGAGTTAATTCGCTTTTCCCAAGCAGAGATATCGTAGTAGAAATTGGCGAAGAAATTATGGGCGAGGAAGGACTGACAGTTACGTTATATCAAAAAGGTCAGCCTAAGTGATGCAAAAAAATATTACAGTAAGACGTCTAATTAAAATATTTCACACCTACCGTGTTGACTTCTTTTGTGTGCTGGTACATAATTTTGGTAGAAAATATTCTCCTGCTAAGGACTTTAAGGGGGGTAGATTTTGATTTTAATAATACAAAACCTGCTGATACATCGGGTCAACACGATTTAATAGTAAAGTAATGATATAACGAGGTAATATTTTATGCAAAATGATATAAAAAAAGCGATGGAAGATATATACATAAACGGAAATACAGAATTATTTACTTCAAAGTGCAGAAAAAAAGTTGATTTTCTTGATGAACTAATGGAAAAATTAAAAAACAAATCGGAAAGTATTGAGAGATTTGTTGATTTAAATGAGCCTTCTTCGGAGATTAGAATTGTTGTAAATAGGTGTTCTTTTTCAGAAGGTGAAATTGAATATGTTTCTCTGCTGCAAATAAACAAGATAGTTAAGTATTTCTACCTTCAAGATGAATTTTCTATTGCCAATCCTGATACTGACGGAATGGATTCATATCTTGCTGGATTCAGAAATGAGCCGTATAGTAAAAAGCAATTTGATGTTGATGAAATGATTTGCAATTATCTCAAGGAAAAAGGATATTCAAGATTATATATTAATGATATGGACGAAGTATATCCAGGTATAAAAAAGTTTAAAGGCAGAGAAGAAACTAACCAAATGACTGTGGGGAATGCTTTGTTTATGGATATGTGGGAATTATGTAACAGTGATTAGATATTAGTTACGCAGATAACTCAAAGTTTCCAACGGTGTATAATTTTCAGGTGGAGGATTTCCATACTTATCATGTTTGTACATTGGGCGTGTTGGTGCATAATGCGGGAAAGAATTACGCTTCCTTAGAACCAGATAAGTATACTGAACTTACACAATCGGAAGTAAAGGATATATTAAAAGAACGAGGATTAGATGAGCGAGCAGCTCAGAATCTTATAGATTCGTTTGATGGACCTATTTATAAAAGAGAAGGTTTCGAAGGGGAAACATTTACGATTACGGAATCAAATGCCGGAGAAGCATCTGGAGTATTTGTTACAAGAGAATCTGCAGGTGTAACTCCTACAGAAAGAATTAATAACTTGGTACTGCCGCCGAATAATACTGCGATGGCTGAAAGCACAGTGCAACTAACAAGATCGCAGATTTTGCTTGAGGGAAAGGTAGCTGCACAACCTGATTGGACAGTTATTGCTGATGATGGTATACCGAGGAGCGGTGGCGGTTGGCAAGTTGTTACTGACGGTGGAAAATACAATGGTGCGATTGAGAGGTAAATCTAAAATGAAAGATAAATTACTTAAATTACATGACTATCTATTAAGTAATGGTTATATAAAAGATGCCGATAGAATATACAGTATACTTGAAGAATATGAAAATGAAAATAAATTGTCCGATCTTTCCGCTCAAAAACTGATTGTTATGTGTAATCCGAAATATCTTGGAAACTATTATATTCGCGAATTTGATGATTTATACAAATGATGGAATTTTCTGGCTGAGATTGTTTCGGGTATTAGATAATAATTTTAATATATATCAGTTGACCACCCGTTCTATGTAAAAGATAAGGGCTTTATCAATGCAGGTGAACTTAAAATTAATGATGAGCTCCTTGATTCTAATGGTAACATACTTTTAATTGAAAATTTGGCAATTGAGTTGACAGAGAAACCTGTTACAGTGTATTATTTTCAGGTGGAGGATTTCCATACTTATCATGTTGGTGAGTTTAGAATATTTGTACATAACGCAGATTACAAAATTACATTATCAATAGAAAAGTATCCAGAGTCTGCAAAACACATTGAGGATGCAATAAAAAATGGTCAGCCAAGGGAACTTACAATAAATAGAAGTGGAGCAAAATCTAATATAAAAGCGTCACTAAAGGGAATTAGCAAAGTTTCAGGTAAGGATTTGGATGAGTATCCTTTTGCAATGTGTAAAGAAGGAGGCAAAGGGGCTCATGTTCGTGCAATCAAAAGATCCGATAATAGAGGTTCAGGTTCTTTTATTGGGCATAAACTAAGGGGTCTCCCCGATGGGGCTACATTTGAAATAATAATTGTTGATTAATGGAGGTTAATGAAAATGCAGGAAAATAATAAACTGTGGCTAGAGATCAAGGAAATGTTTGAAACGTCACAGACAGGGGTAACGATATTTAATGGTGCTGGGTCATACAGTGCTAAAATATGTGATATGCTTAGAATAACTTCTGCGTCTGCTATGGGTGCTGTCATGCTGAACACATCAGGAGTTGTATTTGATGATTGGATAAGACTTTATGGCGGTGATACATCTGATAGGGTAGGCATATCTAAAATAAATTTGCTGTCTAAAAACGGTACACCTGAGAGGGTCAAACAAATGCTTATCGTTGCCACTGATGTTGTGGGCGGTATATTTGCGATCAATTCAGGCAAATTTGATGAGGGCATAGGCGATGTGTGGTATTTTGCTCCTGATACTTTGGATTGGGAAGACCTTGAGTTAAGATACTCTGAATTTATTGCCTGGCTCGCTCAGGGGAATATAGATGAATTTTATAGTTCAATGAGGTGGACAAATTGGAGAGAATCTGCAAAGAATGTGGAATTTGATAAATCCATTTTGATATATCCGTTTCTTTGGTCCGAAGAAGTTAACATTGAAACTGCGTCAAAATCAATAGTTCCATTTGACGAGTTGTTTGCTACAAACATGGAATATAGAGAAAAGTTTGGCATTGGCGATTAATAGATCTTAATTGGAGATTAATTTCTGAACTAATAGTTGATGATGAACTTCTTGATGTAAACGGAAATGTTCTTTTAATTGAAAATTTTGATGTTGAGTTGACAGATAAACCCGTAAAGGTGTATAATTTTCAGGTAGAAGATTTTCATACTTACTTTGTTGGACAGAATAATATTTGGGTGCATAATGCTGGGAAAGAATATAAAATTCCTAAATCTGGGACAGGGAAAGAGAAAGCAACAGACATTCCTAGCCGATTTAAAGGTGAACGTCCTTATATAAGTGAATCTGGAAAAGATTTTGCAAAACGTTTATGTGATGAAGCATTTGGTAAAGGCAATTATGATACTGGTCCTAAATCTGATTATAATAGGTTGAAAAAATATGGCGACAGAGCCTTTACTAATCCAAAAAAATAGGAGCAAAGTTATGGCAAAATATTATTTGACAAAAATCATTTATAATGGATTAACTTATTTTTTGATATGGTATAGCAATGATGAAGATGGGTTATTACTTTTTGATCAACAACTGTTAGTTTTTTTTAGTGTCGAAGAAGCAAATACATTTGCGGATAAAGAACATATTATTTTTGAAAAGGGAATAACAGTTTTTGATCTATCTGAAATTATCGAGTTAATAAATAATGTGGAAATATCGCAAAATTGTCGAATTTTGATAGATATATGGCATTTTTTTAGTGATTTATCAAAATCGCTAAATGAAGGATTTATAGGAGACTATAATGATGAAGAAATCATCGATATTTATAACAAGTTGTTCTATGGAAGTAATTTGGAACTTTTGAAAAATGAAGAATATCATCCTAGCTTCAATGTTGATGAAAAACATAAATGCTGGGAGATTTTTGAAAGTGGGTTATCGATACTTAACAAATATCTTAATGATGATTTCAGTATGAAATAAGGAGGAAATATGTTTAGAAAATTTTTGGATTTTGTAAAAGAGGAAAAACAATATGATTTTGAGAGTAGTGAACAATTTTTAAAAACGATGGGGGGAAAATCTTTCCTAAATGGTATGTATCGAATTTTTGATGAAAAAAGTATACCGAAATGGAATGATATAGTTAAAAAATCATTTCCAAAATACAAAAATCAAATAAGTGTCTTTGGGTATGACTGGTTGGGAAGAATTTTTGCTCTTGATACGCAAAGAGATGTAGTTTTGATATTTGAACCAGGTACAGGAGAGATACTTAATACAGAAGAAAACTTTGTGAATTTCCATGATAGTGAGATACCACAATATCATGACGCTTGCTTGGCGTCTGAGTTCTTCACTGAATGGTTTGAGGCAAATGGCAATTTTGTTTTGCCTCACAATAAATGTGTGGGTTACAAAGTACCACTATTCCTCAATGGGGAAGATGACATAGAAAATCTTGAAGTATCCGATATGGAAGTATATTGGGAAATAATGATGCCATTAATGAATCTTTAACCAATATACTTACGAAGGTGTAAAATTGCCAAGCAACCAAGAAAAAGTTTCACAGATTTTAGATATTATTAGGAGTTGTAGTAAAATACAACTGTATAAACTCTGACTATTATTGAGAGCAAAGACGATTATTACGACGAGTACTACTACATGAAGCCCGAATGTGAAAAAAGCCGTTGGGAGAAATTCAAAGACGGCTGCAAAAAGGTCGGCGAGTAGTGCAAGGAGCATTGGAAAGAAATTGTTATAGTAATTGGCGCTGTGTTGATAATTACAGCAATTGTAATCACGGGATTTACATCATTAGTTCCGCTATTGACTTTTTGGGGATTGTCTGTAAAATTAGCTACAGTGATAAGTGTGACCGTTTGTGGTATCGCTTTTCTTGCTTCAAGTATTTACTTACTTGGATATCCACTTAATATTCTTGGTAAGATATTCAAAAGTGACGCTTTAAAAACTATATCATTTGGTTTAAGGCATCCAATAATATCTCTTCAAATTGGAAAAGTTAAGCCTGGAGTGGGAAATACTAATATTAGTACAAATGTCTCTCGTTTTGCAAATGCATTTGATTTTGAAGATAATGATGCTCAAGAAGGATCAGAAGTAAATGCTTTTCGACACACTTTTTGGATTTCAATTATAACAAATAAGTGGGGAGAGAATATAGGCTTACAAACTGGTAATGCTCATGAAAAAAATCAAAACGTTATTCATGAAATCAAAGATATATACTCGCATAAGTTTAAAACTTTAAGTGATGCTGATCAAGCAGTTGATTTGTTAAACAATGTTATTGGACGGAAAATTGGAAAAACAACATCAATTGATAGTACATCCAAAGATATAGCAAAAAAAGTATTAGATTACTATTATACAAATGGATTAAATATTGTGAAGGAAACTGATGATGGACATTATGTGATTGTAAAAGAACGACTTTCATACGAACGATACAAAGATGATTTAATTATATTGGAAACACTTGATGAAAACGGATTTCCACCAGATAATAAATACTATAATAAAAAAGGTGATTGAATTGGTCAAGAAATATATTAGAGTAATTTTAATTGGAGTATTGTGTATGGGAGTTATACTGAGCATTTTTTCAATAATAAATTATCGTCATTCAAAATCGTTAAAGGATAAAATTATAAAAAAATGTAATGATGATACCGAGATTATTATACATATGTCTGATTTTACTGGCTTTGAATGGGATAAGTGTATTGTATATGGACCGTCAACGCAAACGAAAGATATATGTGATGCATTTGATATAAATTATAATACATATCTCGATTTAAATTATGGAATTATTTTCCTTAATAATAACAATGTTACTTATGAAGAATTTTTCAAAGTCTCAGATCATGATTTTACAAATAAAATTCCAGAATTTATTATTTATCCATATAGACAAAACGAAAGTACGCAAGTAAAATATGCAAGTTTTGAAAAGGATGAAGCGGAATTTAAATGTATAAAGAAAGATTCTGATAATGGCTATTATTATAGGCTTTACCCTATTAATTAAGTCGACATCGCACAAAGATTTTGGGTTACACTTGATTTTAAATAAGAGCATAAAGTGGTAACAAATGATCCAACGGCAACAACGGCTGTATATTGGTGAGCAGAATGGTATGCGTTTTTGAAAACCAATTAAGGTGAGATGGAATATTTATTATTTGAAATATTGTATCGAGGTTTAAACTATGAGAAGATGCGAACCACTAAACACATAAAAAGCAAACAGATAATTGAACTTAGAAAACATATGGCACTATTGAAAATGGTTTTGCACTTTGTCAATGCTATATACTATAAATTAGGAAATGATTATTGCAAAGCAATAAAAAATAACATTACATCAATAATAAAAATTGATCCTGAATATGCCGTAAAATATTCTCACCCTTTATTTATTAATGATAATGCTGATTTGAAATCACTGAAATCAAAAGTGCTTTCCATAGATGAAAGCATATACGACGTTGATGATGGTATCAGCTCGATAAAATCATCAACGCAGACCCAAGAGGACAAAATTGAATCAATTGAGTCATTGAAAGAAAATATTAGTGAATACATTTCCG
Organism: Ruminococcus sp. MSJ-25; assembly: GCF_018917825.1. NCBI lineage: Bacteria > Bacillati > Bacillota > Clostridia > Eubacteriales > Oscillospiraceae > Ruminococcus > Ruminococcus sp. MSJ-25. The sequence goes on along the minus strand of NZ_JAHLPI010000001.1, from coordinate 12,523 downwards.
ATGTTGTGACTATTGACCAAAATGCGGCTGATGCTATCAATAAAAGCAGAAATGACTTTTATGAAAAATATGAATACTTAAAACCGGATATTGAAAAAAGCTGGTTGGAAGAAAAAGTAGATAACGCTTGTGAGTGGTGCAAGGAAAATTGGCAGTCAATAGTTAGTGTGTTTGTGACTATTGTCATTGTTGTCGGTATTGTTATATTGAGTATTTCAACATTTGGAACGGCAATTCCAGTAATTGCTGTTGGTGTAGTTGGAGCAATCGTAGGCATTTCAGGTCAATTAATTAGTGATATTATTTCATGTGCGATAACAGGCGATTGGAATGGTAACTGGCAATCATATATTGGATCAGCGATAGGCGGTTTTGCTGGTGGTGTTTTATTATTGCTTACTAATCCAATTGCTGCTTGTTCAGTAGAGGCGGCAATATCAACGTTTTTTGGCGAAAATCTTGAAAATATCACTGGGGGACAAAAACGATCGACTTTTGAAATATTATTTGATACTGGTTTAAGCACAGGAACAGCGGCTTTTTTTTAGTGTTGCTTTAAGTAAAATTACTGGAAAGCTTTCAAAAACTCTTTCGAAAAAAATTCCGGTGTTCAAAAGTCTTTCAGGCATAAATAGCTATGATGCTTCATTTAAAATGGTAATAACAAAATTAAAACAGGGAAGTATTAAAAAATTTCATTATAAAACAATTAGAAATGGTGTAATTTCAGGACTTCCTGGAGGTGCATTGGAAAATATAGCAAGTGGTTTTTTGATGGGATTAAGGAATGGTATGACGAATGGAGAGAGTTGTTACAAAATTAATAAGAAATGAAGGAGGTCTGATCAATGAAATCAAAATCGAAATTTACTGTGAAGATACCGTCAGAGATTTACAAAGGTGAAGTTTTTATAACTGCTTTTTTCATTGTTTTAAACGTAATGTATACGATTTTTGGTAATCCTCCGCATTTCCCTATGTATATTTCAACAATATTATTCGTTTTTATTCCAATAGCTATTTCATTATTGTGGATAAGAAAATTAAAAATTGTAGTAAGCGGCAGCAGAATAACCGTTAGGAAGATTTTGGGATCCAAATATAGTGTGTATGTTTCAGAAATAACAAAGATAAAATGGATAATTAATGATACTAGATTGGGGGTTAATGAAAAAATTTTAATTTATGTGAACTCTGAGCATTTTGCTGTTGAAACTCTTATGGACGGATTTGAAATAATGTCAGAATATCTTTTGAAAAATGTTGATCCTGATAAAATAATTTATATTAATAAAAAATAGAACATTTGGCAATAAAATAATCGGAATATTTTATCAGATAGGTGGTGTCTGGCTGATAAAGAAAATTGCGGAGTTAGGAACAATCGCTGCAGTATTTGTGAGAAAGCATCCGATTTTGTCTTCATATATTCCTGGATTGAATGTTGTTGCAGATATGACAACAGGATTTTTCTCCTTGACGTTGGGTGCAGATATGGATGATGATGGTATCTATCATATGAGACCTGATTGTTTGCAACAATATGCACATTATACCACAGGCTATGACGATGTTTTCCGAGCTGCGGTTAACAAAGCTTCGGGCGGTGAAATAACCGTAGATGCTCATCAATCTCAGATTTTTTGGGTAGATCTTGACGGTGATAAATCCAAAGATGAAGGAGAAGAATTTATAATATGGTCATTGAAGGGCGACTATATGAACCTTGGAGCAGGCGCTGAAACAGGTATTTATCAGGTGAAAGATGGAGAAATTTATGAGTATGGAAATTATATTATGGAAAATGGTGAATACTCATATCTTTATGCCGAAGTTAACAGAGAATATTCTGTTGAAATGACTCTTGAATTATATCATGATTCTAATGGGGATGGAATCTTCAGTGATGATGAGCAGCTGTATAAACATGAACCAGATGAATTACAATGGTGGATAACGGGATTTGATCCGTTGGTTCAGAATGTTAAAGCTGAGGATCTCCAAGCCGTAACTACTATAGATTTTTCGAGCTTTGGAGAAAACAAAGATATAATGTTAGATTCTTTCAGAGAATTTAATGCAGGAGAAGTCGAATGGGATATTCCAGAAAAAGATTCGGGTTCATACATTGTAACTCTGACTTGGTAAGGAGAATATTATGTTAAAATTTAAAAACTTGCTTTGCTGCACAATGTCCGTAATATTGATGTTAAGCCTAATGTCCTGTTCTGTTGTAGAAAAATTGAACAGCCATTATGAAGGTGATCTCGTTATTGATCAGACGGAGAATGTGAGTGTTTCAGAAACAGTAATAAAGGCTTTGGAAAATAACGATGCGGACGCAATCAAAAATCTGTTTTCTGTTCGTGCCAAAGATCTTTGTCCGGATCTGGATGAAGGGATCGGATATATGCTCAGCATATATGAAGGCGAATTTGTTGAAGTTACGCAGAATAATTCAAGCTCAAATAAATATTCGAGCGGTGGTGAAAGATGTATTGTTTCTCCGGTATGCGTTTTTAAAACAACAGAAAACTACTATAAGCTTACTTGGAATGCGTGGACGATAAATGAAAAAGATAAGGAAAAAGAAGGAGTCTACAGCATGAAACTCCAGATTTGGCCGGATGCCGGACTGGATCAGGGAGGTGAAGATCTTTTTGTTGCAGGGGTAGTGTATCCTGCTAATTCCGAGGAAAGTGATATGGCGTTTACTCTTTGGAAAAACATTTATCAGCAAAAAAATCATGACGATCGCATAGAGAGATTTCGTGAGCTGCTTTCTGACAATATGCTGGCTTCAGGCGTAACGGACGATGAAATAGATCGCTTTTTTGATTACTGTCAGCCAATGCGAGAACTTCACGAAGGCTGGACGGAAATTGATGATGGAAATATCACCGTTTATATTACGTCCATGAAAAATGATACTCCGATATGTTTTTGTTTTAGACTTGACAAGGAACAAACGGATAAAATATCTTTTCTAAAATTTGCCGAGATAGGCGATGAAAAGACTATCGGTGATTATAATTTATCGGAAGAAAATGCGGGAATTTATTTGCCAGATTAATGGAAGTGATTAATTATGAAAAAACTTATACTATCCGTTTTGCTTTTTTTACTGGTGGTGAGTTCTACAGGCTGTACTATATTAAACGATAGCCAAAGTTCAATAGAAAATGATGATAAATTAATTATCGATCAAACCTCAACGAAAAATACTTCGGATGTTCTGATACAAGCCTTGGAGACCAACGATGCTGAACTTTTTAAAAGCGTTTTTTCAGAGCAGACTTTGAAATTACAGCCTGATATTGATGAAGGTATCAAATACATATTTAATATATTTGAGGGTGACAATTTAGAGATAGTTTATGAAAATCAGTCATCAGAATCTTTTTCTGATTTGCAGGCAAAATGTGTATGGTCGATCTGTGTAATTAAGACTACTGAAAAATGCTATTCATTAACATGGACTGAGTGGGTACAGCAGGAAACTGATCCGTCTGCCCAAGGCGTATACAGCTTGATTTTTGAAGAATGTGAGGAAGATCAGAGAGGAGCAGGCGGCGGAGATCTGCTTGCCGGAATATATTACCCCGGATGTGAAACCGAGTCTGATATTTTAAACACATTTTTCGGGGCGATGCATAATAAAGACCGAGAAGAGCTTGAAACTATATTTTCCAATGAGTTTCTGGAGAATCCAGAAGCTGTGAAGAATATGGATAAATTTATAGAACGATATACTCCTTCATATTCTAATTTGTTAGCCGCATGGGAGGTCAATGATACTATTTGCATTCAACTAAGGCGTTTCGATGCTTTTATTTGTCTGCATTTTGATAATAAACAGACAGATAAAATATCATCTATTCGAGTATTTGACAGTACAACTGAAGATGAAGAAAGCATATCACAATACGATTTTAACCAAGATGAAATGGGAATTTATTTTCCAGATTAGTCAAATGCATCTTAATAAGTATCAATAATGTTTTATTACATTGATGAGGGTACTGACTATACTGTTACTTATTCTGCAAACACAAAGGTGGGTACTGTTGAAGTCACCATAACAGGAACAGGTTCATATATCGGCGAGATAAAGTCAAGTTTTGATATACTGCCTGCAAAACAGCAGATACAGAAGCTTGAAACACGCTTCAAAGGCTTTTTCATAGACTGGGCGCAGAAAGGCTCTGCAACAGGATATGAGATAGAATATAGCACAAATGCTGATTTTAAGGACAGCACGGTTAAAAAGCTTACCGCAAACAAGCCTGATACTCTCACCATAAGCGGTCTGACAGCAGGAAATAAATATTATGTTCGTGTACGTTCCTACACAAACGTTGGCGAAAAGGTATACTATGGAGCATGGTCAGACAGCAAAAATGTTACCGCCGCAAAGTATGACATTACAAAGTCAGCGATCTCAGGTATTTCTACAAAGACATATACAGGAAAGAATATCACGCAGAGCGTAAAGGTAAAATACAACGGCAAGACGCTTAAAAGCGGCACAGATTACACAGTTTCATATTCAAACAACAAAAAGGTAGGAACAGCCACAGTAAAGATAACAGGCAAAGGACAATACGGCGGAACTGTCAGCAAGACATTCAAGATAAACCCTGCCAAGCAGAAGATACAGAAGCTCACAGCGAAGTCAAAGGCATTCTTTATTGATTGGGCGCAGAAAGGCTCTGCAACAGGTTATGAGGTGCAGTACGCCATAAACTCTAAGTTTACAGGCGCAAAGAAGCTTGATGTTGCAAACAACAAGACCGACAAAATGACGATTTCAAAGCTTTCGGCAAATAAGAAATACTATGTTAAGGTACGTTCCTATACGCTTGTAAAGGGTACTAAATATTATGGAGAATGGTCGGCTGTTAAGAGTGTGACAACGAAGAAGTAGTATGCTTATAAAACCAAAGCCATTTTTTCTTATAATAAATTTTCTCCGACAGTACACTATGTAACTGGTCATTCGACCCGCTCGTCATTAAATATGATCCAAAATCTTATGAATTCGTACAAACAGATATCAGGAGCCGATATTGATAGGTTAAAATTAGGACTGTTCTGAATAGAATAAGCTGCCACAGATTTTTCTGTAGCAGCTTATTTTTTTGTTTATGCTATTCATTCTTGCGAAGATATCCGTCATCATCATATTTTTTTAGCTATATGCTGTGCAGCTTGCTAATCGCCCCATTTGTCCACAGCCTTATTCCAAATTATCATATATTACAACCTGTTTTCTGAAAAAGCTTACATTTATCAACATGGAAGTTGAAATAGCCGCCACTATTAACACCAGTTTGCAGAACTATAAAATCTCAGCTTTCCGTCCTTGTCCACGTCATAATTATATACTGACATTTGGTTTTTGAAAAATCTGTCCTTGAGATATGTGCCTTTTAGTTTGCATAGATACGAATATTCCTCGCTGTTCTCAGGCTTGCACTTTTCAAAACCGATTCTCTTCCGACGTGTATCAAACCATTTTTCATCATTCTGTCCGCCAAGACGTTTGTACTCGTCATAAGTCCTATTCTTTTGTATCAACAGTTTATCGTTTTCTCGATACTTCTTGGGATATGTGGGGAATTCCTTTTCATCAAAGTCAGTTGTAACTCTCCAACAATCCTCATTAACAGGATACACACCTACCACTATCTGCCTATAAAGTGCTAAAACATATTTTGCATACCTTGTACGCCTTATGTTTATATCCCAAAAGCCCCTTGCTGAATCGTATATAAAATCTTCCCTTTGCAAGTCGGCACATTTTTCCTTGTACATAAGCGGATAGCTTTTATTTATTGTAATGAAAACAACAGGGATATTTCCACAGTATTCTTTGAAATCCACTTCTCTTATGGCAACATTATCAAGAAAATCCTGCACATTTCTCGCTTTCGTTTTATATCCGTCAAGTGCGTGAGAGTGCTTTTCAGCATTGCTTGCGTGACCATTAGAAATATTGGTGAGCGTTTCAGGAAAAATGTGATCATACATATTCATAAGCGCAGATTCGCACATAAATGCTTCATTTTCGGTCAACCCCCATTTTATTATGACCTTTTCAACCTTCCCGCTGCTTTTAATGATAGTTTTTATTTTCTCAGATAATTTGGAATAATCGACATTTCTATCTCCGTTTTCTGAGCGTATAACTTCTAACAGTTTATCAGCGTCGTTTTCGTGACAAAACACTCGTCCGCCTTGCCCTTTGCCGATATAAAAAGGCTTTCCATTATCGTCTTGCAGCATATAAACATAAAACCTGTCTTCCATGTTCTCGCCCAAGGTGTAACTAAGTCTTGTGAGTTCGTCATTCCGCTCGCTCAAAGCCTATCCCCTCTTTCCATACGTCTTATGAACATACTTATCAAGCCATACCCTGTCATAATTGTCGCTGTACTCAGACATCTGACAATCGTTGTAAAGATCGTTTGCAAGGGTCAAAAGAACATCATGAAATTCCAAATTCGTCTTAAACTTTTGTGGTATTGCATTATAGCCAAGATATGCACCAAGAATATTTCCGCAAACTGCACCTGTTGAGTCGCTGTCGCCGTTGTGATTTACCGCTGTGCATACAGCTTTATCAAAATCATCCTGATATCTCAGTGAACAATACACTGCAATAGCTAAAGTCTCCTCAGCCACCCAGCCCTCGCCAAGCTTATGTATATTGTCGAGGTCACTGCCGCCTGACTGTGAAATCTTGACCGCAAGCTCGATCAATTCCACAAAATCGTCAATATATTTAGCTCGGTTAAATATCTGCTGCATTGTCCTTACCGAACTCGTGACAGCTTCAAGCAGTGTGATATCATTATTGTGGGACAACAAACTGACCATATGAACAAGAGCCGCCGCAGGGATATATCCAAGCTCATGCCCATGAGTAATAGCGGCACATTCAGCGCCTATCTTATCAATACTTGCGATATCCATTTTACCCTCTGAAAAATATAGCCCGATAGGTGCGACACGCATTATTCCGCCACAGCCTTTGCTGTTATTTATAGGCTTTTCTATAGTACCCTTTCCCCCTGCCGCCAAGGCTGACAAACAAGTATTTCCCGGTGCACGGTGGCTGAACATTTCAGGCAAATTCATGACCCAGCTATATTTCGCATAATTTTCTTCAATATCAACAGGATAATTTGCGGTCTGTGTCAGATACCAACCTTGATACTCAAATGCCATGTAGGTCGAAAAGTCGCCCATTATCCCACGAAGCTTGCCCCTTGTTATCCCGTCCAGCAACGCAGTTGCAGTAAACATCGTCATTTGAGTATCGTCAGAAATAAGGGCTTTACCATTTTTGAGCGCATATTCAGTTATGCCATTTTCTCCATATTCGCTGAAAATTTGTCTTTCACTGCAAAATTCCACGGCATACCCCAAAGCGTCACCCACAGCACCACCGACCAGTGAACCTCTGTATTTATCAAGCATATCATCCATTTTGTTTTCCTCCTATGATCTTAATTTCTTTTATAATACCATATTTATAAAGATTTGTGGGAAATAATTTTGTACAGTAAAAGTAACCGTCAAATCCTCCGCATCTACTCCACCGATGACTAAAGAAGTATAATAAACTTCAAGCAACTCCATAGAGTAAATTACCCAATCTCAAAAAGTCAATAGAGCAGCTATTTCATCAGCCCGACAGGACATTTGTGTCAGAATGTGTATTTCTCATTGAATTACGCTCCGCACTGCGACAGTGTTTTCTGTAATATATCGGCGTAACGCCGTACAGCTTTTTGAATCTGCGGCAGAAATAGCCGATGTTCTCAAATCCCGTTTCCTGCGCTATGTTGCAAACGCTGTTTTCGGTATCAACAAGCAGTTTTGACGCACGTTTCAGTCTGTATTCCACAACGTAATTTATCGGCGAAGTGTGCAGGTATGTCCTGAAAATATTTAGAACACTGCTTTTGCTTATAAGAACTGTTCCTGCAATATCATCAAGTGTTATCTGACCGCTGTAATTATCATGAATATACTGCATCATTATCTGAAGCTTAGCCTGCGTCTGTGCGGAATGCCCGGACACGGGGCCGCAGTCTGTTATTTGTATGCTTTCATATAACAGGCGCCATAGTTTCAGCAGCAGTTCTACCGTTTCCATTTCAGAAGCCGTGCCAGAACCATGCACAGCAAATACCGACCTCATTGTTTCGATAATGCTGTGGTGTGCTGTTTCTTCGGCGGAAAAAATCACACATTCGGTAGTTGATTCAATTATCGGTCTGATGTATCTGCTGTATATCAGACTGCCCTGCGGCGCAAGCAGAACAGGTGAAAAAACAATGTTCGGAATGATGGCGCTGTCTTCTGCTTCAAACCTGTGTATCACCTGAGAATTTATAAAGATCCCATCGCCCGAGCTTAGAACATACCTGTTTCCACCCACCAGAAAATCAGCCTTGCCATGCTGTACATAAACAAATTCGACCTCCGGGTGCCAGTGCCAGTCGATACAGTGAAAATCGAAATCCCAGATGTCCTCATAATAGTAACTGAACGGATATTCTTCGCTGCCGTGACTTGCAGTTTCACGTAAGGTTTCGTCCGTTGTGATCCTGTCCTTTTTGATTTCATTTCCCATGTTCTCACCCGATTTACGATATTGTGTAATAAAAATGTGATTTTGTGTATTGAAATGTTACGATATTTACTATATAATCTGATTATATCATTTGTCAAGGAGTTTGTCAATATGGCTGTAAATTACAGAAAAACACTTATATCCTGCTATCTTGGATTCATCACACAGGCAATAGCGGCTAATTTCGCTCCGCTTCTATTTCTCACATTTCACAATGGCTATGGTATTCCGTTTGGGAAAATTGCTCTTATCTCGTCGGTATTCTTTGTTACTCAGCTTATCATAGATGTGCTGTGCGCACGTTTCGCCGACAAGATCGGCTATCGAAAATGCGTTATCGGTTCGCAGGTGTTTTCTGCGCTGGGACTTATCGGGCTTGCTTTTCTGCCAGAACTGCTTCCCGATCCGTTTTCAGGAATAATTATAAGCACGGTCATATATGCAATGGGAAGCGGTCTGACCGAGGTGCTTGTAAGTCCGATAGTTGAAGCCTGCCCGTTTGAGCACAAAGAAGCTGCAATGAGCCTGCTGCATTCATTCTACTGCTGGGGTTCGGTCGGAGTCATACTCATTTCAACACTGTTTTTTACTGCTTTCGGCATAGAAAACTGGAAGTGGCTCTCTTGTATCTGGGCGATAATTCCACTGGTGAATGTTTACAATTTTTCAGTATGTCCCATTGCACACCCCGTCGAGGACGGCGAGGGAATGCGTATCCGTGACCTGCTCAGAGTACCGCTGTTCTGGCTTGCGATACTGCTTATGGTTTGTGCAGGAGCCTCGGAGCTTTCAATGGCGCAGTGGGCGTCGGCATTTGCAGAATCCGCTCTCGGACTGACTAAATCAGTCGGAGATATTGCAGGACCGTGTATGTTTGCGGTGACGATGGGCATAAGCCGTACACTTTACGGGAAGTACGGCGAAAAGCTCGATCTTATGAAATTCATGATAGGTTCGGCGCTGCTGTGTCTGATCTGTTACACCACTGCATCCCTGTCGGGAATACCTGTAATCGGACTTCTAGGCTGCATAATGTGCGGATTCTCGGTAGGTATCATGTGGCCCGGTTCTATAAGCATCTGTTCGGGAAAAATACCCACCGGCGGAACTGCAATGTTTGCACTCCTCGCCATGGCTGGTGACCTTGGCGGAGCACTCGGTCCTGCTATTGTAGGAAATATCACCCAGAGTGCAGGCGATGATATGCAGAAAGGTATGCTCGCAGGCTGCGCATTTCCCTTGATACTTATGATATCGCTCCTGCTGCTGAACAGAGCCAGACGCAGGAATAACTGATCGTATCCGGCAGGTTTATGCAAAGCTACAATAGGAAAAAGGCATCATGTATCCGGTCATGATGCCTTTTTGTTTTTCATACAGTGTCAGCGGTCAATTTACGAATTTCATAGAGCCTGTTCTATACTTCTGAACTGCGACGGAGTAATATTCTCGAACCTTTTGAAAATCTTACAAAAATAACTGCTGTCACAGAAACCTGTTTCTTCAGCTATCTGATCGACAGTTTTCTGTGTTTCCGCCAGAAGCATTTTAGCCGCCTGTATCTTGCGTTTTGTGATATATTCCATCGGTCGGCAGTTCAAGGTCTGCCTGAATAATCTGCACAAATGCTGCGAAGAAACGCCTGCGGCTTTACTTATGGATTCAAGACCGGGCTGTTTCGTATAGTTTTCGTCAATATATGCGATCGCCTTTGTCACCGCAGGGGCGATTTGTACACTGCCTTTTCCTTTCGCCGCAAGACGGCTCAATTCAATGAAAAAGCTGTACAGATAGCCCGACGCTCTGAAATTTCCGTCAACCCTGTCAGACAGGAGTGCCTCGTGCATACATCTGAAACAGTGGTCAAGATATGTAATTTCTTCCTTTGGAAGAGAGAAGATTTTTGGCTTGTCAAAGCCGAGTGCTTTAAGCATATCAGGGCAGGACTTTCCTGATGGTTTTATCCAATGCGTATCCCAGGATTCGTCCGTTGAATAATACTCATGCGGACAGCCGGCAGGGATAAAGAATGCGGTGTACGGTTTTATTATATGTTTCTCTCCGTTCATTATAAGTACGCCGCTGCCTTTTGTACAATAAAGAGCCTTGGCATAATTGTCACCTTTGTCGCATTTAACATGATACTGTCATTCGTTCAGCCCTACGCTCACCAAAAAGACGGGAAGACTGCTTTCTTTGCTGATTATCGGATAATCGTAGAATTTCAAAAATAATTCACCGCCTGTGCTAAAATCGTTATATCTTAATAATATCATTCATTGACTTGTATGTCAATAAGCGTTATAATCTGGCTATTTCAACTTCCGTGTTGATGTTAACAAGCATTTAACAATCAACTTATGTAAAATGAAATAATTTAGAACGCAATATTTGTTCAGCTATACAAAATCTTGTGCATATGAGAGAAATATGCAGAATATAGTGACTTTTGGTGTTATATGTGTTAAAATAATGTATGCATAGATAAAAAAGTCTATTGCAAAAAAGAAATGTGGTGAGTCAATGAAGATGTGAATATTCATTATGCACAATTATCAGTTGCAATAATTGTGTTATATGATGAAATTGAATTTATTTGCAACAAAACTTGAAGAAAATCACACCTATATTATGAAAAATATCGTTAAGAGGATCGCAGCTATGGGTGCTGCTGTTATGATGATGAGTTCTATGGCTATTGGGGCAGTGCGGCAGATAGTTTCTCGTTCTATATTTCCAACACTGGATCTGTTACGTCAAAAGTTATTACTGCTGGAAATGCAGCTCAGGATGATTATGTTAGGGTCAACTACCGAATTGACAAAATTTCCAATGCTACATCCGTTTCATATAGAACAACGGTTGGAGTTACATATATTGCAAGTGGAAAAATCTCGAGTAAAGGAAACCATACTACGAAACACACTAATGCGACATATATTGATAAAGGTGAACGTATTTTGTGCACCATGTCACTCAATCCAGCTCCGTCAGGTGTAGGTAGTTATGCTTCAGGATATGTTAGCGGTAAATAAAATTTAAACTAAGGCAATATCACTAACTATCTTTTTATGTGATATTGCCTTAAATTATACGATCAATTTAACAGCTTGATTTCTATACTACCTCGCAGCAATAACCCAAAAGAAAGGAATGACATATGAAAAATATCAGAAAAACAAAAGTATTATTGTCCGTGATGTTGGCGGCTGTGGTGCTGTCAGCTTGTGAAAATACTCCCGACAATATCAGAAGTAATAAGCATTCGGCTGAGGTGGACAGCGGCGAGGCTTATGTTTTGCCCGAGAATATTTATGACAGCTTTGACGCTGCTTTTGAAAAAGAGTATGCAAAATTCAAGCTGCCCGAAAAATCGGCGGTGAGCATTTGCAAACCTGACGGTGTTTATGACTTTGAGCTTGCATATATCAATGCCGAAAATGATATGGACTGGCTGTCATCAAAAGTGGAAGAGCTGCAAAGTGCCTTGGATATCAAGATCGACGGTAAGATCGAAACTGTGGAAGATCAGGCACAACTCCAGGACGAACATAACAAACTTAAAATGACACGCTTTGCACAGCCTTATTGCTGTTGGGAGGCAAGCGAAAACGGCGTAAATACCGCAGACGCAGACGCCGATAATATTGACCTTTTTTATCTCGACAGACCAACTTCTGAAAATGCTGACAGCGGACTTTTGTCTGCTGCTGACAAGGCAAAGACTTTGGCGGACACGTTCAGCAAGGTGCTTGGTGAGGAGCTTGACAATGTGGTCAGCGACGGGTATGTTATCACGACCGACAGCGGCGTTGGCTATGAGATAGAGATACAAAAGGCATATAAGGGCATCGGCATACAGAATGTTTTTTCCAC
>NZ_JAHLPI010000006.1:0-87383 GCF_018917825.1 Ruminococcus sp. MSJ-25 | reverse complement strand
TTATGGCTGAGATGATCGTAAAATGCTTGTCTTGTAACCTCCAAAGCCTTGCAGTAAAAACTGATCCTTCCTGTGATCCTACCGTCATCAGTCTTTTTGGAAATGAACTTTAACCGTTCTTCTTTCCTGACTTCCGACGGTTCGCGGCGAAAAAAGCAGATGCTTCCTCCAGAAATTCATTAAGCTCTTCAAGCTCTCGGTTTTTCTTTTCAAGTTCTTTTATCCGTTTGTTCGCTGCCTGGAGCTGCTGTGCGATAGTAAGTGACTCTCCCGGTGTACGTGAGCCTGCACCTGTGTCTATTTCTCCGATCCGTGCCTTTTGCACCCACGTCCCAAGCGTCCCTTTGGGGATGCACAGTTCATCTGCTGCTGCCTTGGTGCCAACCTCCTTTGCGAGCTTTATTGCCTGCTTTTTAAACTCTTCATCATATTGTTTTCCTGTTCCCATTGATGACACACTCCTTTGTTTTTATTATACTTTGATTGTTTTGTATGTGTCAAGTTTTATTATACAGGATTATATCAGCGTCACGCTCCACGTGAGCGTGTGAGTTGAAATGACCTGTTCGTAGCCGTATGATACCTTTGTTTCGTCACGCTCCACGTGAGCGTGTGAGTTGAAATTTCTGTTGCTATTGTAGTTATATCATCTGCATATGTCACGCTCCACGTGAGCGTGTGAGTTGAAATTGCGACCTTAGCAGCATTATCTGCCACTGTAGCGTCACGCTCCACGTGAGCGTGTGAGTTGAAATTCTGAGCCTCATACATTCTGTGCTGACACGTCCGTCACGCTCCACGTGAGCGTGTGAGTTGAAATTATCACGGCGCTGACCTTAACAGGTTTGAAGATGTCACGCTCCACGTGAGCGTGTGAGTTGAAATTTTTTTTGATTTTAAAATGGCGGTAAATCTTCGTCGTCACGCTCCACGTGAGCGTGTGAGTTGAAATTTATTTTCAAATTCCGCATAAGGTCTGATGAAGTCACGCTCCACGTGAGCGTGTGAGTTGAAATGTAGCCTGCGTTCTGGGCGTCCTGCTGGGTCATCGGGTCACGCTCCACGTGAGCGTGTGAGTTGAAATGCCGTCACGTTTTGCATTGTCGCCGTCAAGTTTGAGTCACGCTCCACGTGAGCGTGTGAGTTGAAATGGCGTTCTGAGACCGAAAAATCAGAACGCTATCAGTCACGCTCCACGTGAGCGTGTGAGTTGAAATGCCTATCGTGTTCGGTGCAAGGGGTGGCGTGCCAAGGTCACGCTCCACGTGAGCGTGTGAGTTGAAATCGTCAAAGTCTATGACGTTGCTTTCAGCTTCTGCCGTCACGCTCCACGTGAGCGTGTGAGTTGAAATCCTGCGGAACATCGAGGTTGAAGCAGGCGGTAGCGGTCACGCTCCACGTGAGCGTGTGAGTTGAAATACATCTTTTATCGAAACTGTCCGAAACGCATTTGTCACGCTCCACGTGAGCGTGTGAGTTGAAATGACAAGTTTTGCCACTGAAAGCGTCGCAAGACCAGTCACGCTCCACGTGAGCGTGTGAGTTGAAATTTCAATTTGCAGACGTTTGTCAATCAATATCAGCGCGTCACGCTCCACGTGAGCGTGTGAGTTGAAATTTTATGTACTGTCCGAAAAATCGGACTGAAATAAGTCACGCTCCACGTGAGCGTGTGAGTTGAAATAATAGCATTTGTCAAGCGATTTGTTGAAAAAATTCGTCACGCTCCACGTGAGCGTGTGAGTTGAAATGAAGTGTTCTGACAGCATGAACGAACAAGGTCTGGTCACGCTCCACGTGAGCGTGTGAGTTGAAATTGCGGTTTCAGCACGTTCAGCCGCCTGTTCTGCGGGTCACGCTCCACGTGAGCGTGTGAGTTGAAATGACGATATGGTCGTCATGGCATTAACGGAACTTAGTCACGCTCCACGTGAGCGTGTGAGTTGAAATTAGCGGTATATGGACTATATCGAAATGTTAAAGAGTCACGCTCCACGTGAGCGTGTGAGTTGAAATAGAGACGAAATGGAAGAGCTTGTTGGCGAAGCAAGTCACGCTCCACGTGAGCGTGTGAGTTGAAATCAAAGATTTGCGAGAGTGCAATCAACGTATCGTGTCACGCTCCACGTGAGCGTGTGAGTTGAAATGACAATCCTGAACAATCGGAGTTGACATTTGGTGGTCACGCTCCACGTGAGCGTGTGAGTTGAAATCGTCCTGACATTTTATCAGCCATTCCGCCGCCGCGTCACGCTCCACGTGAGCGTGTGAGTTGAAATTTCCCAAAATAATCGGTGCTATCATAGACGGCTTGTCACGCTCCACGTGAGCGTGTGAGTTGAAATTTCGTATATCGGCATACACGCCGCCGATAGTTCGGTCACGCTCCACGTGAGCGTGTGAGTTGAAATCCACGTCCAGCAGAATCAGCAACAGTGGGAAAATGTCACGCTCCACGTGAGCGTGTGAGTTGAAATCGTGAGAAAGGGATTGAACCTGTTAAGAAGATGGAGTCACGCTCCACGTGAGCGTGTGAGTTGAAATTTCATGCATATACTCTTCAAAAATTTCATCCGTGAAGTCACGCTCCACGTGAGCGTGTGAGTTGAAATGAAAGACCAAAATACCTCATATTTGCAGATCATAGTCACGCTCCACGTGAGCGTGTGAGTTGAAATCAAGTGTGCAGATACCGTTGAATTTGGATTTTGTGGTCACGCTCCACGTGAGCGTGTGAGTTGAAATTGCAAAGATTTCTTCGGGGTTCGCCCCGATTATGTCACGCTCCACGTGAGCGTGTGAGTTGAAATTCACAGTCGATATGTAGATTGGCATTTGAATTTGTCACGCTCCACGTGAGCGTGTGAGTTGAAATAATTAAAAAAAGGGGGCAAATTTATGGCAAACATGTCACGCTCCACGTGAGCGTGTGAGTTGAAATGTTACCCAGGTAACAAAGAAACCATGCAGTCAATAGTCACGCTCCACGTGAGCGTGTGAGTTGAAATTGCTGAGGTCAACGTCCAAGGCCGTCATGAGGTTGTCACGCTCCACGTGAGCGTGTGAGTTGAAATATCAATCGGAATATCTTTCAACCTGTCAACATGTCACGCTCCACGTGAGCGTGTGAGTTGAAATGTTTCTTCGGTGACTTCGTGTCCTTTGTGAATCTCGTCACGCTCCACGTGAGCGTGTGAGTTGAAATAATTAGATGTTTTATTGCTGTCCTTACGCTTTTGTCACGCTCCACGTGAGCGTGTGAGTTGAAATTTTCTGCTCGTCGTCAAATTCCAGTGGATAGTTGTCACGCTCCACGTGAGCGTGTGAGTTGAAATACAGTAGTCTTTGCCCTCATAGCAGAAAACATTTTGTCACGCTCCACGTGAGCGTGTGAGTTGAAATTATACCCTAAAACGCTAAAATATGCGTAAAAATGTCACGCTCCACGTGAGCGTGTGAGTTGAAATCGCAAAGATTTCTTCGGGGTTCGCCCCGATTATCGTCACGCTCCACGTGAGCGTGTGAGTTGAAATTGCAGACGTGACCGCCACATATGACGGTGTGACATGTCACGCTCCACGTGAGCGTGTGAGTTGAAATCGCCTGTGGCAATCGCAACGTGACCGATGCCACCGTCACGCTCCACGTGAGCGTGTGAGTTGAAATCCTTGTCCTCCTCGATTAGCGTGTCGGTCATTAGTCACGCTCCACGTGAGCGTGTGAGTTGAAATTCGTCTCCAGTGTGGGTGGATTGATAACGGACTGGTCACGCTCCACGTGAGCGTGTGAGTTGAAATTGGCGTGTCCCTCGATTATCTTTGCGGAAACGAGGTCACGCTCCACGTGAGCGTGTGAGTTGAAATCAAATTCTTCCACGCTCGCAGGCTCGTTGCCCGAAGTCACGCTCCACGTGAGCGTGTGAGTTGAAATGATGTTGCAAAGAGCAGCGATTACAGCAACCTTGTCACGCTCCACGTGAGCGTGTGAGTTGAAATTGATTTTGTGCAAGTATACAAAAGTACGTCATTGGTCACGCTCCACGTGAGCGTGTGAGTTGAAATCTTTTGACGGCACTGGTATGCGATAACTGTCGCGTCACGCTCCACGTGAGCGTGTGAGTTGAAATATCGACCTTACAGACTGGTTTTCACGCAAGTGGGTCACGCTCCACGTGAGCGTGTGAGTTGAAATTTCAAAAATGGCAGGCGAAAGGACGTACAAACAGTCACGCTCCACGTGAGCGTGTGAGTCAATTTTCGTTTCAACGCAGGACTTAGGGTGTACGTTATCCGCTCAGACCACAGCAAGTGCTGTGCGTGGTGTTCAAAGCTTGCAGGAAAGTACGTTTATCCCGATGTTCCCAAGTGCATTTTCTTCTGAAGAGGAATTAGTAAAAACCATATTGCATGAAAAGTGCCACGTTTTACAGCTAAAGAAACATGGCAAAGCATATGCTCAGCAAAACTTAGATTTAATGGAAAAACAAGCTTATAGGTTTGAACGATTATTTTATAGCTTGGTTACAAAGAGGTGATAGTATGAAATGGCTTGACAATCTAGCGAGTATAAAGCAGCTCCATAAGGCAGGCAAATGCCCATATTGCGGACAAGAAAATACAGATTACAGATTGCTTGAAATAAGCAGTGGTAAAGGATATGGAGATGTTTGGTGCAATGACTGTAAAAAAGCTTTTCATATTTCTCGTATAGAAGTATCAGAGACAGACATTCGAGAAAAGCAGTTACCTCCTGAACTCAAATATTAGTTAATAACCGCTCCGCTACGGCGAGGCGGTATTTTTATACCCAAATACTATACATTTTTCATGTGCTTTCCGTCAAATCTGCCAATTCACACCCCGAAATTTGTGCAAACAAATGATTTATAATTTAATTTGGCAACATTTCTGCAATTGTTGCATTTTTTCTGCAACAAAATACCCACTTTTCGTGTATAAGTAGAAGAGGTTTCACCACAAATCGGAAACCTTGCGGAGCGACAGTGTATGAGGAAACATTTTGTCAACGTGAGTTAGGTGAACACGATGAGAGGTTCTGATCGCACAGAAAAGCACTTCCTGCACTCCGTCTGAAGCTTGAAAATTGAATATTTATACCGACACACCTTAGCTATACCCCATGAGCATACTGCTAAATTTAATTGTTATAACCGCCTTTGTTGACATTATTCATATAAAATGGTATACTTAAAATAAAATTTATACATAATGAAAAGAGTAAATGTGATGAATAAACATACCACTATCGATAAGTCAACAGGCGAGAAAAAATGCAGCTGCTTTAAACGCTGCGGCGGCTGTCAGTTGGATAAGGTCTACGCCCAGCAAATAGAATGGAAGCAGGCAAAAGCCGATAGAATGTTGAGCCGCTTTTGCAGACCTCAGCAGATAATAACTATGGACGACCCCTATAATTATCGTAATAAAGTCCAAACTGTCTATAAGGTCAATAGCTCAAAGCGTATCGTCTCAGGAGTATATCAGTCCTCTACCCATAGCATGGTAATAACTGACGATTGCTTTTTGGAGGATATAAGAGCACAGCAAATAGTCGCTACCCTTAAAGAGCTTATGGCTGACTTCCGTATCCTTCCATATAACGAGGAAAGCGGCCAGGGTCTTCTTAAGCATACCCTTATTCGTACCTCCCAAACAACAGGCGAGGTAATGCTCGTGCTAGTTACAGCTACCCCCATATTTCCTGCAAAGAAAAATTTCGTCAAAGCTATCACCGAGAAACACCCATATATAACCACTATCATTCAGAATATCAATAAAGGCACGACCCCTCTTACTTTGGGCGACCGTGATATTATAATGTATGGCAAAGGCTATATCACCGACGAGATGTGCGGCTGTAAGTTCAGAATTTCACCTCATTCTTTCTATCAGGTAAACCCCGAGCAGACCGAAAAGCTCTATTCTAAAGCAGTTTCCTGTGCCGAGCTTAAAAAAGGCGATAAAGTTATCGACGCATATTGCGGAACAGGTACTATCGGTCTTATCGCTGCAAAAAGCGGTGCAGACGTGGCAGGCGTTGAGCTTAATGCCGAAGCCGTAAAGGACGCAGTTTCAAACGCCAAGCTCAATAAGCTTGACAATATCAGGTTTTATAATGAGGACGCAGGTGAGTTCATGACAAAGCTTGCGCAGGCAGGTGAGAGCTGTGATACAGTTTTCCTTGACCCTCCAAGAGCAGGCACAACAGAAGAATTTGTTGAAGCCTTGGGCAAACTCAGACCTGAAAAGATAGTCTACGTTTCCTGTAAAATAGAAACTCTCGAGCGTGATTTGAAGCTTCTTGCAAAAATAGGCTATAAAGCACAGCTTATCCAGCCCGTTGATATGTTCCCGCATACCACAGGTATCGAAAATGTGGTGCTTTTAAAAAGAAAAATGATATCGCTCACACCAAATAGAACACATGATAAAAAGGGGGATAAAAAAATTGAACCAAAAGGTAAAACTTCTCACAGATAATATCGAAAAAGTTATCGTCGGCAAGACCGACTCTGTGCTTAAAATAATCACAGCCATGCTTTGCGGCGGTCATGTTCTTATCGAGGACGTGCCTGGAGTAGGCAAAACTCAGCTTGTATCAGCCCTTGCAAGGTCAGTGGACGGCAAATATAACCGTATCCAGCTTACCCCTGACGTTATGCCGTCCGATATCGTTGGCTTTTCTATGATAGACCAGAAAACTCATGAGCTTGAGTATAAAGAGGGTGTGGCAATGTGCAATTTCCTCTTGGCAGACGAAATAAACAGAGCCTCCCCAAAATCTCAGTCAAGCTTGCTTGAAGTCATGGAAGAACATCAGATATCCATTGACGGTAAAACTCATGAACTTCCGTCACCATTTATGGTGCTTGCCACACAAAACCCTGTGGAAACTTACGGCACTTATCATTTGCCTGAAGCCCAAATGGATAGATTTCTTATGAAGATATCAATGGGCTATCCCTCATATGATGACGAGCTCGATATCATGTCAAGAGCCGAAAAATCAGGCTTTGCAAAGAATATCCAGCCTGTCATGACCCTTGAAAACGTCCGTGAGCTTATGGGCTACGCTGAAAATGTAACCGCAGAGCTTTCCGTGAGAAAATATATCCTGAGCCTTGTTACCGCAACAAGAAATTCAGATTATGTAAAGCTTGGCGTTTCTCCCCGTGGAAGCATCGCACTGCTCAAAGCTTCAAAAGCCTATGCCTTTGTTCAGGGCAGAGGATTTGTCATGCCGGATGATGTCAAGGCTGTTATGCCTGACGTTCTTGCACATAGACTTATGCTTTCTCCAAAGGGCAAATCTGCCTTTGAAAATGAAAGGGAAGCTCTTGAAAATATCGCTCTTACAGTAAAATCACCTGACGCAATAGAGAAATAGAGGATATGACCCCATGAAAAATCTTTTAGGTTATCTTACCTGCGTGGCGGTGGCGATACTGCTTAGAGTTTATATAAACGGAAGCGGTGGTACGCTTGTGCTTTATCTTTTAGCTATAGCCTTTGTGATATCTCTTGTGGCACTTCTCATTACCAAGCGTAAACTTGTGGCAGCCATAAAGCTTTCCACAGAAATAAGTGCAAAGAACGAGGAGTTTGATGCTGACATAATGCTTTTAAATGCAATACGCATTATTCCCTCATGCGTTGTTGAGGTAACGGCAGAGTGTTCAGATAATATCGGTGCTGTAAGCCCACTTGAATTTAAAACTATCGTGGCAGGCGGCAGACAGCAAAGCGTCAGCGTTAAGCTGAAAACACGCTATGCAGGTCTTGGCACAGTGAAAATAAAAAGCATACGTTTGCATGACTATCTTGGAATAATCACCCTGCACCTTGACAGTTCACGTTATGAAAAAGCCGTGGGAAAAATAAAGATAATGCCGAATATTCCTGACACTGGCTCTCAAACAGAGCTTCTTAAAGCAACTTCCGAGAATGCTTCATTTGACGATAACGAAAGCGAATCAGATGAAAATGCACTCGGTCTTACAGGCGTTCCGGGCTATGACCACAGACAGTATGAGATAGGCGACCCGCTGAAAAGAATAAACTGGAAGCTTTCTTCAAAGCGTGACGAGCTTATGGTGCGCCTTGATGAAAAGGTCACGGCTTCAAGTCAGGCGTTTTTCCTTGATATACCAAGCGGAAATCATGACCCCATGTTTGCTATGAATATTGATAATATAGTCGAAGCGAGCCTTGCAATGCTTTCAATGCTTATTATGGAGGGCTTTGAGAGTGAGTATAATTATTATCTTGACGGCTGGAAAAGCATGAAAATAAAGCAGGCAGGTGATATAATAGAGCTTCAAAACGACCTTGCGGCAATAGCACCATATCCGCAGGAAAAGCGTTTTGCCTTTTCTCATGAGATAGGCAAGACAGCTCCTATCTGCTTCACAGCCTGCATGGCGACTTCTCAGGGGGATTTTTCTTCTCTTATGGAAGAATTTAACGGCTCTTTTGTAGTGACACGTCTTAGCGGTCTTGATAAGCAGACAGAAAATATGTGGCTTGTAGACGAAACTTTCGAGTTTCGTAAAATGACATAGGGGGTGTGGCTTTTGAATACTAAAACTGCTCAGATAAAAAACACCCTTGTGAATATTCTTTCAAAATATGCTTTGCCTCTGCTCCTTGGAGCAGTGGTCATGAACATAATCTTTAAGACCTATCTTGTAGACAATGTCAGACTTTATACTTTTGGATATGTGGTCTATGAATGTCTGCTGTTTGCTCTTTTTGAGTGGCTGAAGCCGAAAAAAGTCCTGCGAGGTCTTGTCTATACCGCCCTTATGGTGGCAGTGCTGTTTTTGGGCTTTCAGCTTCTTCGTGCTGGATTTGAACATTCTGGAAAATCATTTATCAATTGGTTTTATGTAAACAGGCAGGAGATAGGTCAGATAGATGAATATTTCTACTTTCTGTTTGTGGGACTAGGCTTCTTTATCATTTCGGTGCTTTACTATTTCACCATTGTGCGCTATAGAAGCTTTGGAACGATGCTCGTTATGCTTTTTCCGTTTTTTATTTACGGAAAGCGTGCCGACTCAATGGATACTCTTGACATAACCATAATGCTCACTGTGTTCATTGCACTTATGGTGCACAGCAGACTTGTTTCAGACGAGAGCAAGCATGACCTTGTTATAAACGGCTCTTATGTAGCGGCATCGGCGGTTTTCGTTACCCTTGTGGGTGCGCTTGCAATGCTTATGCCGACTTCCTCAAAGACATCTTATCTTGAAAAAAACAGCAACTTCTTTGATGTGAATATCAAAAGCAGTGGCACATATGACAGCCTTAGTGATGAGTCTTCCCCAAGATTTGGCGCAGACGCAACGGGCGAGATACTTTTCAACTTCACCACAACTTCTGATGAGCAGGTCATTTATCTCCGAAGACAAGCCTTTGACCTTTTCAGAAACGAGAAGTGGGTAACTGACGATAGCTTCTACAATTTTCATTTTGACAAAAATGTTCATCTTTACGGTGACAATGAGGTGAACTCACCGAGCTATGTTTACAGCATAGCAAAGTCACTTGCGGATAAGGATTACAGCAAGGATCTTGGCGTGGAAAAGTCACAGTTTCCTGATGATCTGTTCAGTGAAAAGGCAGTCATGAATCAGTTTAGCGACAGCTTTGCCCCTAGCTATATCCCTGCTCCGCTGATGATAACCCCAGGGGAAAACAACGTTTATATCAAAACAACTCACAGCGAGGTCTACAGACCATATGACACCGCAGGAAATAAGCTTGGCATCAGCTTTGAGTATATTCCTGAAACGGAGAGCGAAAGACAGGCTGCGGCAAATCTTGATATGACCGAAAATCAGTTCAAACTGCTGCTTTCTTACGGCTTGACAAACGGAGATGTCACATCAAATCAATCGGTGAATATTTATAATATATATGCGTTGTACACAGACGTTTCTGCATATGACGATAAGGGTGGAAAAATGGAGGCTCTTGCAAAGAGCATAACGGAAAACTGCAAAAATGATTATGAGAAGGCTCAGGCGCTTGTGGATTATTTTGAGCAGAACGGCTATGTTTACGATAACGAGTATGAGCCTGACGACGAGTCTATCGCATATTTTCTTTTCACGAGCAAGCGGGGAAACTGCACGAACTATGCCACAAGCATGACGCTTATGGCGAGAATGCTGGGACTTCCTGCAAGGTATGTTGAGGGTTTTGCAGCATATGAAAAGAATGAACGTGGAGAGTTTGTGGTAAGAGATAGCCACGCTCACGCTTTTGTAGAGGTCTTTATCACAGGCATTGGCTGGATGACTTTTGACCCGACAGTTCCGGGCTATCAGCGTGACTACAGTGCAAACGGTACGAACTTTGATGTTTCAACTTTTGTAAGCTATTTCAGCAAGATCGCACTGTTTATCGGTGTAGCGTTTGTGCTTGTGGTTTTCGTATTCCTTAACAGAATTATCGAGGTATTTTTCCGACTGTCACTTAAATTCAGAGATAACGGCGACAGAGTCATAAGGCTTTACAGGCGGGTGATAAGGCTTTTGACCATAGCTTCTAATGATAAGCTATCGGGATACACGCCTGAAATGATAAGAGAATATCTTGTTAAGAGGCGTGGAGTTGAGTTTGGCGGTCTTATAGATCTTTTTGAAAAGACCTGCTTCGGTGGATATGTTCCTGATGAAGCCGAGTGGAAAATGGTCTATGCAGAGTACAAAGTACAATGGAAAAAGCTCACAAAGCGTGAGAAAACGACTTTGGAGCTTGATAAGAATATGTAATGAAATGGCTGTGCGAAAAAAATCACGCACGGCTATTTTTTTGTATGAAAAAAGGCTGCCGTATAAAACAGCAGCCTGAGAGTGTAAAAAATCTCCGAAAGAGCAGGACGTCAAGGACGCCCACTGTATCTGATATTTAATTAAAGTGAAGCAAGAAGATCGCTCATTGCGTAAAGTCCTGCCGGCTTTCCACAAAGGAAAACACCTGCATTCACTGCACCCACAGCGAAAACCTGCTTTGAATGAGCTTCGTGCTTGAGGGATATGACTTCATCTCTGCCTGCAAAGATTATCTCATGCTCGCCAACAATAGTGCCACCACGGACAGAGTGCATACCGATCTCGGTCTTTTCTCTCTTTGCTCTTACAGAATGACGATCGTAAACATAGTGATACTTGTTGTCAAGCTCCTCGTTTATTGCGTCTGCAAGCATGATAGCAGTGCCTGACGGAGCGTCTATCTTCTGGTTATGGTGCTTCTCGATTATCTCGATATCATACTGACCGCCAAGAACTTTTGCGGCAGTTTTTGCTAGATTTGCAAGAAGATTGATACCAAGGGTCATGTTGAATGTGAAGAAAACAGGTATCTGCTCGGAAGCCTTGTGTATCTTCGCTGTATCCTCTTCTGTATAGCCTGTGGTAGCTATTACAAGGGCAGTGCCGTTTGAAAGGCAATAGCTGAGAAGTCCGTCCAGTGCGGAAGGGTGTGAGAAGTCGATTATTACATCAGGCTTTTCAGGCAGGTCGGCAGGCTCTTTTACTACAGGGAAGTCTGCATAAGCCTCGCCGAATTTGTCGATACCTGCGCTTACTGTGCAGTCGTCACGCTCTGATATAACGTCATATATGAACCTGCCCATTTTTCCGCAAGCACCGCATATTGCGATCTTTGTCATTTATATCATTCCTTTTCTTTTTGATTTGTAGATAAACGTAAGTGATAATGTCAAAGACAGCGTTTGGGCTGTCGGGGACGCCAACCCTTACATTAGTACAATTTTATAACGGTAAACATAAAGGGCGAATTTCTCCGCCCTTTGTATTTTTTTACTTGATAAGTCCGAGAGCGTTCATTGACGCTTTCAGCTTTTCTATCTTATCATCGCTCATTCTTACAAGCGGCAGACGACACTCGCCGACCTCAAAGCCCATAAGGTTAAGAGCTTCCTTGACAGGGATAGGGTTTACGTCGCTGAAAAGTGCCTTTGCAAAACCAAGGGTCTTGAATACCTTTTCTCTTGCTTCCTCGTACTTTCCATCAAGGCAGAGCTGTGTGATCTCATGTGTTTCAAATGGCATACAGTTGGAAAGAACTGAGATAACACCCTTTCCGCCCAGAGCCATGATAGGAACTATCTGATCGTCGTTGCCTGAATAGATATCAAGGTCATCGCCGCAGAGAGCTGCCACCTGTGTTATCTGGCTGATGTTTCCGCTTGCTGCCTTGATAGCAACGATATTGTCTATCTTTGCAAGCTCACGGCAGGTCTCAGGAAGAATGTTCACACCTGTTCTTGACGGTACGTTGTAAAGAATGATAGGCAGTGTAACAGCCTTTGCGATAGCGGAGAAGTGTGCGATAAGTCCTGCCTGTGAAGTCTTATTATAATAAGGTGTAACACAAAGCAGAGCGTCAGCACCAAGCTCCTCAGCCTTCTTAGAAAGGTTTACGGCATACTCTGTATGGTTTGAGCCTGTGCCTGCGATAACAGGAATTCTGTGATTTGTCTTTTCAACAGCATAGCGGATACACTCGATATGCTCCTCGTCTGTCATGGTAGCACTTTCGCCTGTTGTTCCGCAGATTATGATAGCGTCTGTACCGTTGTCGATGTTGAAATCGATAAGCTCGCCCAGCTTGTCAAAGTTGATAGAGCCGTCAGCGTTCATAGGTGTAACGATAGCAACGCCTGCACCTGTGAAAATAGTCTTTTTCATAAACAGCACTCCTTTCGTGCGTATATATGTGTTATATTAGTCAAAATAGCCCTTTGCTGCAAGAAGCTCAGCCAGCAGAACTGCTCCGCCTGCTGCACCTCTCAGTGTATTGTGTGAAAGGCAAACGAACTTATAGTCATACTGTGAATCTTCTCTCAGTCTGCCTATAGAAACTGCCATGCCGCCCTCAAGGTTTCTGTCGAGCTTAGCCTGTGGACGATCGTCCTCTGTGAAGTAGTTAAGGAACTGCTTTGGAGCGCTTGGAAGCTGAAGCTCCTGTGGAACACCGCTGAAATCTTTCCAAGCCTGAAGGATCTCTTCCTTAGAAGGTTTATTCTCAAATGATACGAAAACTGCTGCTGTGTGACCGTCGGAAACAGGAACTCTCAGGCACTGTGTTGTGATAGCTGGAGCTGTTGCGTCAACGATAACGTCGCCCTCGATATGACCCCAGATCTTAAGAGGCTCTTTCTCAGACTTTTCTTCCTCCCCGCCGATATAAGGGATAACGTTGTCAAGGATCTCAGGGAAGCTTTCAAATGTCTTGCCTGCGCCTGAAATTGCCTGATATGTGCAGGCAAGAGCCTTTGTTACCTTATACTTATCCATAAGAGGAGCAAGAGCAGGAACGTAAGACTGGAGTGAGCAGTTAGACTTAACTGCGATAAATCCTCTCTTTGTGCCAAGTCTTTTTCTCTGTGAAGCGATTATCTCGATATGCTCAGGGTTTACCTCAGGAATGACCATTGGAACATCAGGAGTATGTCTGTGTGCGGAGTTGTTTGATACAACAGGGCATTCAGCCTTTGCATACTTTTCTTCAAGGGCTCTTATCTCGTCTTTCTTCATATCAACTGCGCAGAATACGAAATCTACCATTGAAGCGATCTTCTCAACGTCCTCCTCGGCGTTCAGAACTGTAAGCTCACCGATAGCTTCCGGCAGAGGCTCTGAAAGCTTCCACTTGCCTGCAACTGCGTCCTTGAGCTTTTTGCCTGCCGAACGTGGTGAAGCGGCAACGCATACTACATTGAACCATGGGTGTTTGTCAAGAAGCAGAGAAAATCTCTGACCTACCATTCCTGTTGCACCGATGATACCGACATTGTACTTTTTCATATTAAAACTCCTTTTCCTGTGCCATGGTAACAATTTTCTTTGGCGTTATACACTAAAATATGCCGCTGTTCAAATGTTATTTTGCACAAAACATAAAAAATAAACAAATAATAAAAAAACTGGTTGAAAACCAGTTCATCATACAATATAATAAGAATGTTGACATAAAAATTTATGCCGATAGCACTCCACCATTTGTAATGATGACAACTGATAGTCTATTAAACTAACAGTCAGCAGGAGTGTTCCCGATACTCCGCTTCGGCAGTTTTACCTTTCTCATTTACCATAGGCGTTGGGACGCTGTTGTGTGGGGTCACACGAAAAATGATACTCATTTCAACTGCACCTCTATCTGTTCTGTTTAATGATAACAAATATTTAGCGTTCTGTCAATACATATAGATAAAAATATTTTAATTTTCTGTAAATTAATAAGTTTATATGAAATTAAATGGCTTTAAAGAATGTTGACAGTTGTTGGAATAAGGACTTTGAGAATGGTGAGAGTGGGACGTAGAGGACGCTGTTCCATACATTATTATAATTATTATATTTTAAATAAATAGGAGATATTTAAAATGCTTGATATCAACAATATGAAAAGATCGGATTTTTATTATGACCTGCCTCAGGAGCTTATTGCACAGACCCCTGTCGAGCCTAGAAATGCTTCGAGAATGATGAAGATAAACAGGCAGACAGGAGAGGTGGTACACGACCATTTCTATAATCTATGCAATTATCTCAAAAAAGGTGACTTGCTTGTGCTTAACGACTCAAAAGTGCTTCCTGCGAGGATATACGGCGAGCGTGAGGACACAGGCTCGTTCATTGAGTTTTTGCTTGTGGAGCAGAAAGAGAACATGGTTTGGGAGATCCTTTGCAGACCTGGCAAAAAAGCCAAGATCGGCACAAGATTTGTTTTCGGCGGCGGAAAGCTGAAGGCGGAGATAATTGATGTGTTGGAGGACGGAAACCGTATCGCACGATTTGAGTGCGAGGAGAATTTCTTTGCCACACTTGACGAGATAGGTCAGATGCCTTTGCCGCCTTATATTACTGAAAAGCTGAAGGACAAGGACAGATACCAGACGGTTTATGCTCATGAGCTTGGCTCGTCTGCTGCGCCGACTGCCGGTCTGCATTTCACTGAACAACAACTTGAGGACTTAAAGGCAATGGGTGTGAACATTGCGTATGTTACTCTGCACGTTGGTCTTGGCACTTTCAGACCTGTTAAGGAGGACAAGGTCCTTGACCATAAAATGCACAGGGAACACTATGAGCTTAGCCGTGAAACTGCAGACATGATAAACGAAACGAAGAAAAATGGCGGACGTGTTATTGCGGTGGGTACTACTTCATGCAGGACGCTGGAGAGCGTTGCGGCATTCAATGACGGAAAGATAGTTCCATGTGACGGTTACACGGAGATATTTATTTATCCTGGCTTTGAGTTCAAGGTGCTTGACGGACTTGTTACTAATTTCCACCTGCCTGAAAGCACGCTTATAATGCTTGTTTCTGCATTTATGGGATACGAGAACACTATGAACGCTTATAAGATAGCTGTGGAGGAGAAATACAGATTTTTCAGCTTTGGTGATTGTATGCTCATAATATCTGAGTGAGGAATTAAGGTATCGCCTGCGGCGATGATATCTCATTTCAAACTTTGTTTTACGGAGGTTTTTTCTATATGAATGACGTTAGGTCAGGGGAGAAGAAACGACTGTATTTATATGACAATCTGAAATTTCTGCTTATAGTGCTTGTGGTCTTGGGGCATTTGATAGACGACAGCACTGTCAAGCTTTTTGGTGACGGTGGCGGTGAAACAGGTGTACCGCAGGCAAAGGTTTTCAGCGGCGCATTTCTGTTTTTGTATGCTTTTCATATGCCGTTGTTTATATTCATATCAGGACTTTTCAACAGGGGGCATGATGACGGCAGGAAAGTGCTTGGAAAGACGCTTGGATTTGTTGTTATCGGAATGTTAATGAAATGCCTGAATTATTGGTCGCAGGTAAGATTTCAGACGGACTTTGACAAGGAAAACAGTGATGGCGAGATTTTCTTTGACCTTTTAGGCGGCGACGGTGTATATTGGTATATGTTCGCAATGGCGGCATTTATGGTGCTTTGCTATCTGTTAAGAAACAGCAGACCTTGGGCGGTGCTTACGGCGGCTATGGTGACGGCACTTGCGGCAGGGTATGACCCTAGCGTGGGCGATGAATATGAGCTATCCAGGATAGTGGTGTTTTTCCCGTTTTACTACTGCGGATATGTGCTTGACCCTGAAAAGGTGGCTGATTTTGTGAAGAAGTGGTATGTAAGGGTGCTGTCTTTGGGAGTGATAGGCATTTGGACTTATTTCTGCTTTGGAAAAACAAAGCTTGTTTATCCGCTGAGAATGCTTCTTACTGGAAGAAGCTCTTATTTTTCCATATCTGAAGCAACGGACATGGATTGCACTTTTTTGAGCAGGCTTCTTGTTATGGGTATCTCGGCACTGCTTTGTTTGGCGGTGCTTGGTATTGGGCTTGATGTGAAGATTCCACTGATAACAAAGTGCGGTTCTAGGACTTTGCAGGTGTACTTCTGGCACAGGACTATTGTTTATATGCTCACATACTATGGTTATCAGGCATATCTTGCAAAGGCTTTTTCTGAACGTTGGGAGTTTTATTTGGCACTTACAGCGATACCTATTGTATTGGTGCTTTGCATAAAAATATTTGGTGTGCCTCTGGATATGGTGCTTAAAGGAATAAGGGGCAGGAATGATATCATAAAGGAGAACGGAAATGGAAAATAACTTTTTTAAGAGCGTTATTGACGCAGACGATGCACCTGTGGTTATTTGCGACCTTGAGCATACGATAGTATATATGAATCCGACAGCGGTCAAAAGATATGAAAAGCGCGGAGGAGCGGCTCTTGTGGGCAAGTCGATAAAGGGCTGTCACAATGAGGATTCTAATGCTAAGATAGAACAGGTCATTGCATGGTTCAAAAAGGACAAGGGCAACAACAAGGTGTATACTTTCCGCAACGAAAAGGAAAATAAGGACGTTTACATGATAGCTCTCAGAAATGATGAGGGAGAGCTTATTGGATATTATGAAAAGCATGAGTACAGAACAAGAGAAAGTATGTCTATGTACGATCTTAGAAATGGTGAGAATTAATGGATAAGATCATTGATCTTTCGCTGCCTGAAAAATGCAGGATTCTTGCTGTCAGCGATATCCATACCCATTGGCAGCTTTTTGATAGACTGCTGAAAAAGGCAAAATATGACCCGCAAAATGACTATCTTGTGATAGTCGGCGACATACTTGAACATGGCAGTGACAATATAAAGACCCTTGAATATGTCAAGGCTCTTTGCGATAAAAGTGACAAGGCAATATTATTAATGGGCAATAATGACATAATGTGTTCAAGAATGGCTTATCACTATGAGTTCAAGCGGTTCCAGCAGCAGTTTTACCGCAATGAGCATAACACGTTCAGGCAAATGGCTAATACGCTGGGATATGTTGACTGCTGGGAGGGCAACTGGCTTGAGATAAGAGAAAAGGTTGTAGAGAAGTATGGCGAGCTGTTATCTTTTATAAGAGAGCTTCCAACGTGCCTTGAAACAGAGGAATATGTTTTTGTTCATGGAGGGCTTGAAAACCGTCCTGATTGGAGAAATACAGATGATATTTATGCTATAACTGTTCCGTGGTTTTTACGGAAAGAAAATCCAACAGGAAAGCAGCTTGTATTCGGGCATTATCCCACATACAATTATAAGCGTTCAAATGTGACTAATCTTCCGATAATCGACAGCAAAAAGAAAATGATATGTATTGACGGCGGAATGACTATCAAGAAGGCTTGTCAGATGAATTTGTTTATCATTGATAAGTGCGGCGAGAATTATTCTCATAGAATAATTTGGGATACAGATGTGCCAAAGAAAACTGTCTTAAAGGATTTTTCATGTGACATGAAACCTGTTTATATTGATTGGGAAAAGCAGAATTTAACGATAATTGAGAAAAATGGATATATGACAAAGGTCAGAGATGAGTATTCAGGGGGCGAGGGTCTTATTCCTGACCGTGAAATATATTTTTTTGATGAAAAGCCTCATGTATATCAGTTTTTGTCATCGTTTCCTGCTGTCAGAAAAGGTGAGCGGGTATCGGTCTTTGACGAAGATGAAACAATGTCTTTGGTAATTACGGAAAATGCCACAGTCGGCTGGCTGCCGTCTGATATAATAGAATGATAAAGGAGAATTTATGTTTACATTACTTAAACAAGAGGGTGCTGCACGCAGGGGGCAGTTTGAAACTGTTCACGGAACTATTCAGACGCCTGTATTTATGAACGTGGGAACTTCGGCGGCGATAAAGGGCGGAGTTTCTTCCATTGATCTGAAAAATGAGCTTAAAACGCAGGTGGAGCTTTGCAATACCTATCATTTGCACGTCAGACCGGGCGATGACGTTATATACAAAATGGGCGGACTTCACAAGTTCATGAACTGGGACAAGCCTATTCTTACAGACAGTGGCGGATTTCAGGTATTTTCTTTGGCCAAGCTGCGTAAAATCAAAGAGGAGGGCGTGTACTTCAACTCTCACGTTGACGGTCGCAGAATTTTTATGGGTCCTGAGGAGAGTATGCAGATACAATCGCACCTTGCGTCTACTATCGCAATGGCATTTGACGAGTGTGTGGAAAACCCTGCTGAACATAGCTATTCAAAGGCAAGCTGTGATAGAACGGTAAGGTGGCTTGAGAGATGTGTCGCTGAGCAGAAAAGACTCAACGGACTTGAGGAGACCATAAACAAGCATCAGATGCTGTTCGGCATCAATCAGGGCTGTATTTATGAGGATCTGCGTATCGAGCATATGAAGCGCATAAGAGAAATGGAATACTGTTCGGGCTTTGCTATTGGCGGTCTGGCGGTGGGTGAGCCGACTGAGGTGATGTATAACATTATCGAAAAGGTCGAGCCTTTTATGCCAAAGGATAAGCCGAGATATCTTATGGGCGTTGGCACACCGACAAACATAATCGAAGCTGTTTACAGAGGCGTGGACTTCTTTGATTGCGTAATGCCAAGCAGAAATGCACGTCACGGAACGCTGTTCACATGGAACGGCATTATGCACATCACTAATAAAAGGTATGAAACTGACCCTAGACCTATTGACGAGCATTGCGATTGTCCTGCTTGCCGTAATCACAGCAGGGCGTATATTCGTCATCTGTTCAAGTCTGAGGAGCAGTTGGGCGGCAGGCTGGCAGTTATGCACAATCTGTATTTCTACAACACGCTCACGGAGAAGATAAGAGAGGCTCTTGACGAGGGCAGATTTGAGCAGTTC
The DNA here is from genome assembly GCF_018917825.1 of Ruminococcus sp. MSJ-25. Classification (NCBI taxonomy): domain Bacteria; kingdom Bacillati; phylum Bacillota; class Clostridia; order Eubacteriales; family Oscillospiraceae; genus Ruminococcus; species Ruminococcus sp. MSJ-25. The sequence goes on along the minus strand of NZ_JAHLPI010000006.1, from coordinate 68,117 downwards.
AGAAATCAATACAGCTCGCTTCTTGCTTCAAAGTGTGAGGATTAACAAAATATAACGGTATGACGCTGTTTTCGGAAAATGCAAAGATGTTATTTTGTATTTTACGAAGATGGCGTTTTTTTGTTGAGTGGAGGCTATTTTATTTGATGAAAGCATGGGTTTGTTGCTTCGATGGGCGAACGCTGTTCGCACATACAGAAAAGGTGTGGTAGCAGGCGTAAAAAGTGTGGGTGCAGATAAAAATATAAGGGAAGTCAAGATTGAATGTAAAGCTGTTTTTATAAATTATACAGGGGGATTATATGAGTATTTTTGAGCTTTTTCTTACTGCGTGTGGACTTTCTATGGACGCTTTTGCGGTATCGGTGACTAATGGGCTTTGTGTCAGAAAGGGGAGAGTCAGGGGAGCATTGATGTGCGGTATCATATTCGGGCTTTTTCAGGGGATAATGCCTGCGATCGGCTATGCGCTGGGCATGAATTTTGCGGAGTACATAGAGAGGTTCGACCACTGGATAGCTTTGATACTGCTTGGGTTCATAGGGTTGAACATGATATGCGGTTCGGGGGACGATGAGGTCCAGACAGGGGGCAGGCTCACTTTCGGGGCGGTGTTGGTGCAGGGATTTGCGACTTCGGTTGACGCTCTGGCTGTGGGCATAAGCTTTGCGGCACTTGGCGTGGGCATAGTCAGGTCGGCGGCGTTTATATGTGTTGTTACGGCGGCCTTATCGTTCTGTGGATTTATGCTTGGTAACAAATTCAGCGGAAAACTCAAAAGCAAGGCAAGGATAGTTGGGGGAGTTATTTTAATATGTATAGGGCTTAAAATATTCGCTGAACAGACTATATTTGTTTAAAACAACTTTCTTATTCACATAAATATGTATCGCATAGATATCTTTGTGAATTTTAATTTAACAATTACAGGTGTGTATGTTCATAAACAAGCCACAATATCAGTGTATAATAAATCTCGTGATTTTTAGACAAGTGTATAAATTTGCGATTGATGTACAAACTTATGATAAGTGTACAAAGTTATGATATGTGTATAAACTTGCGATAAGTGTAAAAAATAGTGCATGGTGACCGACAAGTTTATGGAAAGTCGGAGGGAGGAAAGGCTTTTTTTATAGCTGGTTTTATGAAAAAGCTATTTATTTTTGATCTGGACGGAACGCTTGTAAATTCTATTTATGATCTTGGGGACGCCATGAACGCGGTACTTGAGAGATATGGGTTTCCTGTGTTTGATTATGATACCTACAAGCATTTAGTGGGAAATGGTACTTTGAAGCTTGTTGAGCGGGCTTTGCCTGAGAAGCTGAGAAGCGAGGAGAACATCAAAAAGTATCATGCTGAGTTCTCTGAGGAATACAACAAGAGATGTGTGAACAAGACCAAGCCTTATGAGCATATCTGCGAGGTTCTTGACACGCTTCGCAATGAGGGCATTATGACGGCGGTGGCTTCAAACAAGCCTGACGGCTTTGTGAACTACATTGTAAAGAATATTTTCGGTGAGAAAGATTTTGACCTGATCGAGGGCAAAAAGGACGGTGTTCCGACAAAGCCTGCGCCTGAGATAATATACAATATTCTTGGCACGCTTGGGGTCAAGGCTGAGGAAGCTGTGCTTATCGGAGATTCTGATGTGGACGTTATGACGGCAAAAAATGCGGGTCTTGACTGCATTGGCTGTGAATGGGGCTTCAGGGGCAGAGAAGAACTTGAAAATGCAGGTGCGAAGTATATTGCGGAAGTTCCGCAGGACATAGTGAGCATTTGTCATGAGATAAACAGGATATAATTAAAACGGAGGATTTCATATATGAGTTTTGTAATGGCTGATTTTTACAAGAGGTTTGTTGATGAGGAGCTTGACAGCGAGGGCAGACTTAAAAGCTTTAAGCTTGACCTGCCTGAGAACTTCAATTTTTCATATGACGTTATAGACGAGCTGGCTAAGAACGTGCCTGATAAGGTGGCTATGCAGTGGGTCAACGAGGATGGTGAGGAGCATATCTTCACTTACAAGGATCTTTCTGAAAAGAGCAGTCAGGTGGCTAACATGATGCTGGCACACGGAGTTAAGAAGGGCGATTTTGTTATGGCTGTTCTTAAGCGTCATTATGAGTTCTGGTTCCTTGCTTACGGTCTTATGAAGATAGGCGCTATCCTTGTGCCTGCAACTTGTCAGCTTAAGAAAAAAGACTATGTTTACCGCTTTGACGCTGCGTCCATATCTTATATCGTGGCAACTGCGGAGGACGATGTTCCTAATCAGGTGGATTCAGCTCTTGAACAGTACAGCGGCATGAAGGAGAAGTTCATCACTCACGGTGCTAAAGAGGGTTGGATAGATTTTCTCAGCGAAATGGACAAGTATCCAAAGACTTTTGAGAGGATCGAAACACACGTTACTGAGTCAATGCTCATGTATTTCAGCTCCGGTACTACCGGTTATCCTAAAATGGTACTGCACAAGTATTCACTGGCTGCGGCACACATTATCACTGCTAAGCACTGGCACCACCTTGACGAGAACTCACTGCACCTTACTGTTTCTGAGACAGGCTGGGCAAAGTGTGCATGGGGCAAGATGTTTGGTCAGTTTATCTGCGGTGCAACGACTTTTGTATATGACTTCGACAGATTTATTCCTGCAAACGTACTGAAAGTAATTCAGGATTACAAGCTGACTTCTTTCTGCGCACCTCCGACAATGTACAGATTTTTCATCAAGGAGGGCCTTGAAAACTATGACCTTTCTTCACTGAAATATAGCTGTATCGCCGGTGAGGCTCTTAACCCTGAGGTATTCAACAAGTGGTATGAGTACACAGGTCTTAAGCTTATGGAGGGCTTCGGTCAGACAGAGGGCGCTGTGCTTGTGGGCAATCTTTACGGCATGGAGCCAAAGCCGGGTTCGATGGGCAAGCCTACACCCCTTTACAATATCGGTATAGTTGACAACGAGGGCAAGCCTGTTAAGGTAGGCGAGACAGGCGAGATCGTTGTTTACGCTAAGAGGGGCGAAAACCCTGCGCTGTTCAAGGAGTATTACAGAAACCCTGAGGCAACGGACAACGCTTGGAGATTTGGTATGTACCACACAGGCGACACGGCTTACATGGACGATGACGGCTACTACTGGTATGTTGGAAGAACGGACGACCTTATCAAGGCTTCGGGTTATCGTATAGGACCTTTCGAGATAGAGAGTATCCTTATGGAACACCCTTCTGTACTGGAGTGTGCTATCACGGCGGCTGATGACGCTATCAGAGGCAAGGTAGTAAAGGCTACTATCGTGCTTGCAAAGGGCTACACTGCTTCTCCTGAGCTTGCCAAGGAGCTTCAGAACTATGTTAAGCAATCAACTGCGCCTTACAAGTATCCTAGAATAGTTGAGTTCGTGGACGAGCTGCCTAAGACTATCAGCGGTAAGATACGCCGTGTTGAGATAAGAGAGAATGACAGCAAGAAGAATAGCTGATTTTAAGACTTAGATATGGTGATATGTGGGACGTCGCATTTCTGTGAAACAGGAATTGCGCTGTTTCCTACATCTAGGTGATGTAAAAAAAAATAGCACAGCTCTTTTTAATGAGGGCTGTGCTTTTTTATTGGGTAAAGATGTGGCATATGGTTTGTTGCTTCGACGGGCGAACAGTGTTCGCCCCTACGAAATGTTATATTTTTTTGTAAAAGTATTGACAAATATTTGGCTTTATGGTATTATATAATATTACCATGACATATGGGAAATTATAGAGAATCGGGAGAGGTGCTTTTTATGAAGAATGGTATGAAGAAAACGGCGGCTGTTGTTATGGCGGCAATGCTTATGGGCACGGGGGCTGTTGTACCTGCGGCGGAGAATATGGGGATATTCTCACAGACGGCTATCGTTGCGGAAGCGGCGAGTGTTGGCAAGGTAACGGGGCTTAAATCTAAGACGCTTTCAAACAGTGAGATACAGCTTAAATGGAGCAAGGTAAAGGGTGTGAGCGGTTACACTGTTTATATGCGAAAAAACGGCAAGTACAACAAGCTTGGGGATTGCAAGGGTACGAGCTACACAGTTAAGAAGCTGCCTAATGCAACGAGAGAGAATTTTAAAGTAAGGGCATTCAAGACTGTAAAGGGCAAGAAAGTTTACGGAGAATATTCCGCAAACTGGAACACGGCGACCAATCCGCGGGCTTGCAAGGGGCTAAAGGTAAGCAGTGTTGGCACTGACAGCGTTAAGCTTTCTTGGACGAAGATAGGCTGTACAAATTACCGCATTTATCAGAACATAAAAGGCAAATGGAAAGAGATAGACAAGACCACAGGGACAAGCTACACTGTGAAGAAGCTTGCGCCTGCGACAAAGTATCAGTTCAAGATAAGGGCTTGCAAGCAGGACGACAAAAAGACAAGCAATAATCACTATGGCAAGTATTCGGGGGTCGTGATGGCGACAACTAAGAAGAGTGATAAGATAACACAGGCTGATATTGATGCTATGAAGGCAGAACTCACAGCGTATTCAAGAGAAAAGGCGGAGTATATCAAGGCACATTATACAGAGTTTTGGAAATATGGAACAGATTTCAATACACTCGAAGAATTTTTTGAATTAAAAGAAGAAAGTGTAACTCCCGAAACTGCAAGTTATGATGCAGTATATACAGTACCATATACGCAAAGTAGTCTTTCTGACACAATAGAGGTTTATAAGAGCGAGTTGGACTATCTGTACAATAAATATGGCAACACTTATTATGTGGTGTATATTCAGAATTGCCCAAACGGTCATAATGTAAATCCTAATCCTTGTTGGGCTGTGTATCTGCTTTATTAATTTGGACACATATAGCACAATAGTAATGTGAAAGGAAGCCTAAATAATGAGAGACAAAACATATCACGAAATGTATGATTTATTGACACAATCTATGTCACTAAACCACAAAATGATAGATAAAATAGAAGAACTTAGAACTGAAAATGCTGTTTTATACAAGCAAATAGAGGAGTGCAGAGACACATTAAGAACGTTGATATCAAAAGATTTTGAAAGTTCAAATGATAATAAGAGACTTTTTTCATTCTGTTAGAAAGCAAAAACGCTATACAAAATCTGTACTTGCTATGGAAAAGTCAAAGAGTTGAGAGGTGAATGTTTTGCAGGCGGTTTATGAATATCCTCCGAAGCTGTCAAGGGCGGAGAGGCAGGTCAAGGCGGCACATGATATTGAAGAACACAGGAAAATGCAGAGGAATATGTATAAGAATATCCTGCTTGGGGTCGTTATCATCATAATTGGTGCGGTGTTTGCAAGTGCGGTCTTTGCAAAGGTTCTGCTTATACTGCTGGGGGCTTGCAATTGTTCTGTGGGCGGGCTTATGTACTGGTATTACTCGCTTTCACGGTACGCTGATGTTTACACGAGGATATATGAGGATCACATTGAACACTCTCAGCGCATGGGGCTTTCTAAAAGCTATCTGCACATATGCCTTTACTATGAGGAAGTAGAGAAGTCTTATCAGACAAACAAGGGCAGACTCGTTTGCGTGCTGAAAAATGTGGAGAAGTCAAGCTTTGTGGTAAAGGACAAAGAGGGCAGGGAGAAAGCTTTTGTGCCTGAGGACGGTATGATAGCTCTGAGCTTTCAGGACACTAAGGGCAAGCTTGTGCTTATCAATGACTTTTATGAGAAGATAGGTTATCCACACAAGGAATACAACAAGATAGAGGACGAGGAGGACGATTATTACTCTGAGGAGGATATGAAGTGGGACAGGCTTCATAAGCATGGGCTGTAGTTGTAAACTTTTTGTTAAGCCCTTGAAATGTGAGGCGGAATGTGATAACATATTATTGTATCAATACACTTAAAACACTATGACCGAGAGAGTAGTTTTGCTAAGGGTCTTCAGAGAGAAACTGCGGCGTGTGTGCGTTTTCTGAAAGCGGCTTTATATCCTGACAAAATGAAGTTCACTTGCGAGTGGTCATGCCGAATGAGAGATAGTCTTTAGTAAGCGTGAACGTCTGTCTGCGTTAAGGACGGAAGAGTGTTGGCTCTTTACTGATAGGTGGTATAAACAAGAATTTCAAAGTCTTGTCCTGTTTAGTCGGGGCAGGGCTTATTTTTATAGGAGGATAAGTAATGAAAGAACAGTTGAAAAGCATTGACGAGCGTGCGAAAGAAGAACTTTCACATATTGATGACGCCAAGCTGTTGGAAGATTTCAGAGTAAGATTTCTTGGCAAAAAGGGAGAGATAACTTCCATACTTAAGCAAATGGGCAAGCTTTCCGCAGAGGAAAGACCTGTTATCGGTCAGCTTGCAAACAAGGTAAGAGCTGATATTGAGAACGCTCTCAACAAGCGTAAGGAAGAGCTTAAAAGCAAAATGGAGCAGGTAAGGCTTACAGAGGAAGCTATAGACGTTACGCTTCCGGGCAAGAAAACAAGAATAGGCAGACCTCACCCTCTGAACGCTACTCTTGAAGAGGTAGAGGAAGTGTTCCTTGGTATGGGCTTTGATATTGTGGACGGTCCAGAGGTTGAAACAGACCATTATTGTTTTGAGGCACTGAATATGCCTAAATCTCACCCTGCAAGAGATACGCAGGATACATTCTACATCAATGAGAATGTTGTTCTTAGAACACAGACTTCTTCTGTTCAGATAAGAACAATGGAAAAGAGAAAGCCGCCTATCAGAATCATTTCACCTGGCAGAGTTTACCGTTCTGACACAGTGGACGCTACACATTCACCGCTGTTCCACCAGATAGAGGGTCTTGTTATTGACAAGGGCATCACTATGGCTGACCTTAAGGGTACGCTGGAGCTTCTTATGAAGCGTCTTTACGGCGAGGACACTCAGATAAGACTTCGTCCGCACCACTTCCCATACACAGAGCCTTCTGCTGAAGTTGACCTTATGTGCTTCAACTGCCATGGCAAGGGCTGTTCAATGTGCAAGCAGGAGGGCTGGGTAGAGCTTCTCGGCGCAGGTATGGTACACCCTAAGGTACTTGAGGGCTGTGGCATTGACCCTGAGGTTTACAGCGGATTTGCATTTGGTATCGGTCTTGAAAGAATAACAATGGGCAGATACAACATCAATGATATGCGTCTGCTTTATGAGAACGATATGAGATTTTTAGAGCAGTTCTAATGAATGATGTTATAATGCAGAGCAGGCTTTACAGAAAGCTTGTGCCGTCAAAGGCTAAGCTTGTAACGTCGGCGGCTCTCAGCACACTTATGGCGCTGATAGTAGGCGTTGGCGGTGGGTTATCGGTCATGCTTGTAAAAGAACAGCAGAGTGCATGGGATATGCTCGTGCTATGTGGGTTTCTGATGATTTTTCTGGGTATCCTGTTTTTTATCGGAATAAGAGGATTTAAAAGGCAGGTAAAACAATACAGAGGGAACCTTGCAAGGCTGGAGCAATTTGACGCTCAGGATATGCTGGCTTTGGAAAGCGAGATAGAGGGAAGCGAGTTCAAATACAAGACCTTTTATCTACTTGACAGATATATGTATGTGCCTAAGGCTAAACTGCTTATAAAATATACGGATATTAGAGAGTTCAAGACCATAGTTCACAGCACGAATGGTGTCAATGACAGCATGAAAGCTGAGATAACTGATAATTTCGGGATAAAATATACTGTGAACATAAAGCGGTGGAAGGATTTCTATATTTACAGACCGCTGTTTTTAAAGGACTTGGACGAGAAGATACAAAACTGCGGTAAATGATAAGATTACGGAGGAATAATAAATGGATTTGTCAATGAAATGGCTTGCAGACTATGTAGACTGCGATATGCCGATAAAGGATTTTGTTTCCGCTCTGACGCTTTCAGGCTCAAAGGTAGAGTGCTTTGAGCAGGAGGGCGAAGATATTTCTAACGTTGTTGTGGGCAAGGTAGTTTCTATGGAGCGTCACCCTGATTCTGACCATATGTTCATCACTCAGGTAGACGTGGGAGAGGACGAGCCTGTTCAGATAGTTACCGGCGCTCAGAACGTTCATGAGGGCGATTTTGTTCCTGTTGCAAAGCACAAGTCATCTGTTCTCCATGAGGGCAAGCAGGTGAAGATAACAAAGGGCAAGCTGAGAGGCGTTGCTTCTAATGGTATGCTTTGCTCTCTGGGCGAGCTTGGACTTTCTGTTCACGATTTCCCATATGCTATAGAGGACGGAATTTTCATTCTTGGCGATGACTGCGACAAGACAGTAGGCAAGGACATCCATGAGGCTATTGGATATAATGATACGACAGTTGAGTTCGAGATAACTTCAAACAGACCTGACTGCCTTTCTGTTATCGGCCTTGCAAGAGAAACTGCGGCTACTTTCGGCACTGAGCTGAAAGTCAAGAAACCTGAGTTCAAGGGCATTGATGGAGATATCAACGATATGCTCAAGGTAAAGATACACAACACTGATCTTTGCAAGAGATACATGGCCGGTATCGTTAAGAACGTAAAGATAGGTCCGTCACCTCGTTGGATGAGAGAAAGACTGAGAGGCTGCGGCGTTAGACCTATCAACAACTTTGTTGATATCACAAACTATGTTATGCTTGAATATGGCAGACCAATGCACGCTTTTGATCTGAGATATGTTAAGGACGCATCTATCAACATCAGAAACGCTAAGGCAGGAGAAACTATCACAACTCTTGACGGCGAGGTAAGAGAGCTTTCCGAAGAGATGTTGGTCATTGCTGACGCTGAAAAGCCTGTTGCAGTAGCAGGCGTTATGGGCGGCGAATACAGCGGAATCATGGACGACACAACTACTGTTGTATTTGAGTCAGCTTGCTTTGACGGTGCAAGCGTAAGAACTACAGCTAAGAAGCTTGGTATGAGAACTGACGCTTCTGCAAGATATGAAAAGGGTCTTGACCCACATGAGTGCTATGAGGCTCTTATGAGAGCTTTCCAGCTTGTTGAAGAGCTTGGTGCTGGTGAGGTCGTAAAGACTTATATTGATGAGAATTACGAGGACGAGACACCTAAGACGGTTGATTTTGACCCTGAGTGGATAAACAGATTCCTCGGTACTGAGATACCTGAGAGCGACATGGTTGAATATCTCACAAGGCTCGGCTTTGAGATAAAGGACGGCAAGGTAGTTTCGCCATGGTACAGAGTGGACATTGCCTGCAAGGCTGACGTGGCAGAGGAAGTTGCTAGACTTTACGGCTACAACAAGATTCCAAACACTATCGTTAGAGGTGTTGCTCAGGCTAAGCTCACCGAGGCGCAGAAGTTTGACAGACATATACAGAGATCTATGCTCGCTATGGGTCTTAACGAGATATCTACATTCTCATTCATTTCGCCTAAGTATTTTGACAAGATAAATCTTCCTGCTGACTCAAAACTGAGAAAGACAGTTGTTATCACAAACCCTCTTGGCGAGGACACTAGCGTTATGAGAACGACTATCATTCCGTCTGTATGTGAAGTGCTTGCAAGAAACTACAGCTACCGCAACCCTGAGTGCTATATCTTCGAGAGAGGAAACGAGTATATACCTGTTGAGGGAGAGGTGCTTCCTAACGAGCCTGAAAGACTAGGTTTTGGTTTCTATGACACTGAGACGAAGGCTGATTTCTATGACATCAAGGGCGTTGTTGAGGGTCTGCTCTCTAAGCTCGGCGCACAGAAAGTTGAATTTGAAAAGGCGACTGCTGAATGTAGCTTTGACGAGTTCTATGCTTTCCACCCGGGAAGAGTTGCTGTCGTTAAAGTAAATGGTGAGGAGATCGGCATTTTTGGCGAGCTTCACCCGAGAGTTCTGGAGAACTACGGCATTGACGCAAGAGCTTATGTGGGAAAGATAAATGTTCCTGAGCTTATGGCAAGCTGTGTTGCTCAGAAGACATACAAGCCGCTGCCTAAGTATCCTGCTACAACAAGAGATCTGTCTATCGTTTGTGATGACGATATCCCTGCGGCTCTTCTTGAAAAGACTATAAGCAAGGCTGTTGGCTCGATACTTGAAAAGGTAACGCTTTTTGACGTTTACAAGGGCGAGCAGATCGAAAAGGGCAAGAAGTCTGTTTCATACTCCATTTCAATGCGTTCACATGACGGCACGCTCACTGACGAGCAGGCTGATAAGGCTATGAAGAAAGTTCTTGAAGCTCTCAAGGCTATCGGTGCTGAACTCAGAATGTAAAAAATATAGTGCTTGATTTGTATAATGTGCATAAATTTTGCTTTTTGACTTGTTATTTTGAAACAAATGGAGTATAATAGTATCAGGCGTATTGCTGATATTAATACATTGCAGAGGGGCTGAGCATAATGCACGAACAAACTATGGAATTTTCAGTACAGCACGACAAGGAGGCTGAGCTGAAAAAGACACTTACAATTATATATGACGCTCTGAAAGAGAAGGGCTATAATCCTATTAATCAGATCGTAGGTTATATTCTTTCTGAGGACCCGACCTACATAACAACATACAATAATGCCAGAAGTCTTATTCGTCATATTGACAGAGATGAGCTTTTGCAGGCATTGGTGAAGTCCTATCTTGAGTCATAACTGATATTTAAAGGCGGTAGTTTTTACCGCCTTTTTTGTTTTACGTCAGAATTTACCTGAAACGTATTTTTGTATAAAGCCGTTTTCTGAACATAATAGTATAAGATGATAAGAAAACGGAGGGTTTCATATGAAGATAAGAAATTGCATGGCACTTATTTGTGCAGTTGTGGCACTCAGTGCTTGCGGCAGGACAGTGATAATGCGTGAGGAAAATTCATCAGAGGGAACAAGCTCGGCGGTCATCGAGCCTGTGGCTGTGGGAAAGAAAACAGCTAAGGAAAAGATAGATCTTTCGGGGCTTTCACATGACAAGGTGGGATATGGTCAGGGCGTTTTGGTCGATGATAAGAACAGGACAACGGGTGCGCTTGATTTTAATGCACAATACGGTAAGCTTAACGCAAAGGCTATAAATAATGATGACAAGATATATCTGACCTTTGATCAGGGGTATGAGAACGGATACACTGAAAAGATACTCGATGTGCTGAAAGAGAAAAAGGTCAAGGCGACGTTTTTTCTTTTGCAGGATTATGCAGAGAAAAATCCTGAACTTGTGAAGCGTATGATAGACGAGGGGCATATTGTGGGAAATCATTCGGTACACCATTATTCTATGCCGACGCTTGGGCAGGCGGAATGTGAGTCGGAGATAAAGGATTTCCATAAGTATATGGAGGATAACTATGATTATACCATGACAGTGTTCAGACCGCCTATGGGCGAGTTTTCGGAGTTCTCTCTTGGAGTGACGGCAAACTGCGGTTATAAGACTGAGCTTTGGAGCTTTGCTTACGCTGATTGGGACGTAAACGATCAGCCTGATGAAGGGCAGGCACTTGAAAAGCTTGTGAATTCGGCTCACCCGGGGGCTATTTATTTGCTTCACTCGGTATCGAAAACCAATACTGATATTCTTGGGGAATTTATCGACAGAGTGAGGGCTGGCGGATTTGAATTTGGCTGATAAGAGAATATGATGAAGAGAGGCCTTGTGCCTCTCTTTTTGTTGTTTTAGGGGAATTTGTAGCTGATTTGTAATATATTAGTCTATTGACAAATTGTTAAAAGTATGTTATATTTTAAATACGAACAGAAACATGAGTTTCTTTAAGGAGGAAATAAAATGGTAAAAAACAAGGTGCTTACACCTGTATTGGCAGGAGTTTTGGGTCTTAGCATAGTTGGTTCAGGTCTTGGCTATTATTTTGTAAATAAAGACAGTAATGATGGTAAAACTGAGGGCGGCAAGGCTAAGCTTACTCAGGTGGCAGATAATATAAACAACACTCTTGGCACGGCTGAAAAGGCTATCAAGGGCGAACTTGATTTTGCTTACAACGCAACGGCTACTGTTTCATTCGGCGAGGGCTTCACAGAGCAGGCAGGCGTTAGCTTACAGCCTATTTCTGTGACAACTGTTACAAAGCAGAAGGGAAGCAACACTGCAGCAGATGTTTCGCTGACATATGGCGGAAATAATCTTGTGTCTGCTAATGCTGTATATTCCAGAGATAACAAGTCGGCTTATGTTCAGATACCTGAGCTTTCTGACGCTTATCTTATGGTTAACGTTGACAGCCTTAAAGACAAGGTAGGCAGTGAGCTTTCTTCACAGGGCATTGACCTTGATTCTCTCTTTGATTCTGCTGAGGGCGCTGATGTTGATTTTGATACTGACGCACTTGAAAAGGATCTGGAGGAATACAAGAAGGTTATGGAGGACTCTTTCCCTAAGCCTGTTGACGGTGAGAAAAAGACTGGTGACATTGACGGAAACGAGTACAGCTATACAACTAAGGAATACACTATCTCAGGCAATGATGTAAAGGCTGCTCTTAAGGCTGTTCTTGACAAGGCTAAGGACGACGCTACGCTTAAAGATATGTTCAACAAGGCAGGCGTTGCTGAAGAGCTTGGTATGTCATATGATGAGATAATCTCACAGTATGCTGATTCTATGGATTCACTTTTTGCAAGTGATAATCTTGACGAAACTGCAACATTTAACGCTTACTACAGCGGTGATGATCTTGCGGGCTTTAGCTTTGAAAAAGACGGCGAGGGTGCAACTCTTTACACTATTCTTAAGGACGATGTTGTGGCTGTTGATTTTAGTCTTGACATGGGCAGTGAGGGCAGTGCATCATTCAAGGGTTCTGCAAATACTGTTGACGGTGTTACAAATGGCAAGTTCACAATGAAAATGGAAACTGCGGCTGATTCAGATATAGACGCTGACAAGACTTCTGCTGACGGTGGACTTTCCCTTGAGCCTACCATGGCAGTTTCACCGAGCATAAACTTTGACACAATGGAAGCTGAGGTGACTCTCAAAGACCTTAAAGAAGAGGGTGACGCATTCTCAGGTACTATCAGATTTGATGTGAATGGTACATCTGATTCTCAGGCTGTATCAGGCTGGGTAGAGCTTGCTTCTGCTTCAACTGCTGACAAGCTTGACCTTTCTGTTGAGTTTGGCATGAACGGCAAGCAGTTTGTTACAATGGCAGTTACAGGAAATAAGACAGAGGCTTCTGACATCACTGTTCCGTCAGGTGACAAGATCTATGACATCACAAATGACGATCAGATGAATACATACCTTGCAGGCTGTGACAGTGACGGATTTGTTGCTAATGTAAAGAAAGTTCTTGGTGACGAGGTCTACAATATGCTTGTAAATGCAGAGGGTGATCTTGAGTCAGATTATGATGACTATGGTGATTATGATGATTATGATGACTACGATTTCTCTGAATGATGACTACGATTTCTCTGATATTGATCTGTCAGATTATGATTTGAGTGCAAACGCATAATAATAGATAAAAAAATTAAGAGGATCGCATTGAGCGGTCCTCTTTTTTAGCTGATAACACGATAATTCTCGGCTGCTTCTTCTTTTTTTACATACTCGGTGACATTGAGAACTTCCACCTTGACAGGCTTCTGACCCATATTTATGGTGATAATGTCGCCAACTTTCACGTCATATGAAGCTCTTGCAATCTTATCGTTCACAAGCACCTTGCCTGCATCGCAAGCTTCGTTTGCAATGGTACGTCGTTTAATAAGTCTTGTGACTTTCAGGTATTTATCAAGCCGCATATTTTCCTCCTTTGTAGTAAAAAAGACCTAACCCGCAGGCTAGGTCTGAGTGGCATAAGCTTTAGATTACTTGTTTACAGCGTCCTTAAGAGCCTTGCCTGCCTTGAATGCAGGAACTTTCTTAGCTGCAACAGTGATCTGCTCCTTTGTACGAGGATTGATAGCTGTCTTTTCAGCTCTCTCTCTAACCTCGAATGTACCGAAACCTACCAGTGAGATCTTCTCGCCGTTAGCAAGTGTCTCTGACACAGAATCAATAACAGTTGTAAGTGCCTTCTCAGCGTCCTTCTTTGAATAATCGCCCTTTTCTGCGATAAGATTGATCAGTTCTGCCTTTGTCATTGTTTTTACCTCCAAATTATTTTTAACGAATAAAGTTATTCATTCATTTTGCTCTCGCCAATAAGCGTCAAGCTCATTTATGCTCAGGGCGTTCATATCCTGCCCGTTTTGCCTTACAGCATTTTCTGTTTTCTCAAACTTTTCGATATAATTATTATTTGTATCCGTCAGCACTTCTTCAGCGTCAAGGTCAAGCTTTCTTGCAAGTGAAGCACAAGTGAACATTATCTCACCAAGCTGTTTTGCAACTACGGCTTTATCACTGTCAGCACTGTTTTCAAGAGCCTTAACAGCATTTTCAAGTGCGCTGATATCATGAGCATTGTCATACTCGATACCTGCTCTTGCTGCACGTTTGCTTAACTTCTGAGCTCTCATAAGTGCAGGGAAGTTCTTTGGAACGCTTTTAAGAGTATCGGAATAAGTTTCCTGTCCCTTGGTTTCTTTCTTGATAGTGTCCCAATTTTTAAGCACTGTTTCAACGTTGTCAGCTTCTACGCTTCCGAAAACGTGTGGGTGTCTGATGATAAGCTTTTTACAGATATCAGTTATCACATCGTCAAGTCTGAAATTGTTGTTTTCGGTCTCGATAACTGTATGGAAAACCACCTGCAAAAGAACGTCGCCAAGTTCTTCTCTCATCATTTCAGGAGAGTCACAGTCAATTGCTTCCATGACCTCATAGACTTCTTCAAGAAAATCTTTCTTGATAGACTTATGTGTCTGGACCTTATCCCACGGGCAGCCGTTCTCGCTTCTGAGAATTACCACGATATCCGCAAGATCATTGATATCGAAACTGTCTTTAGCAAGCAATTCCTTAATTTTATCGCTCATTACATCATTACCTTTCCAAAAGGGTGCTTATTAATAATAAACCATTTTGCTCAAAATTTCAAGGGTTTTGCGGATTTTTTTTTGAAAATATGTAATTTACAATATTTTTCGGCGTTTCGCACAATAAATATAAACAAAAAAAGTACATTGTGCTACCAATTCCTATAGAAAAAAGGGTCACAAATCTATGATTTATTTGCAAATGGGCTATTTTCGTAAGTGTTTCGTGTGACAAAACGGCTGTCACACTGCACATGATAGCGGCGTAGGTGGGCTTTACGAAAATTTCGCTCACTTTTGGTTTTAGATCCGTCATTTTGCAAACTGAGCGTACGGATAGGACGCATATGAAAACCTCTGAAGCAAGAGTAGAAATAGCTGCTCCAGATATATTTATCACTGGCTGTCTTATAAGTATAATGTTCAGAAATAGCTTGATAATTCCACCTGCCAACATAATTATTATGGCTTTGTGAGGTTTTCCGAGGGTTTGCAGGATAGCAAAGCAGGGAGTTGCTATGGCAAGGAATATTACTGCTATTCCAAGAATGGACATTGGCATTATGCAGACTTGTATCTCAGTTTCACGGCCTCCAAAAAGAAAACGCAGGATAGGTTCTGACAAAACTGCTATGCCCATGCCTGCGGGTATGGCTATGATACTGGTGACGATGAGCATTTTTGTAAGGCCTGACTGCATGGCTTTTTTATCGTTCTTGGCACAGCTTTCGGCAAGTGAGGGGAGTATGCTTTTGCCAAACATTGCAGTTAGTGTTGGAACAAGACCGAAAACTGTTACGGCAAGACCAGTGTAAGAGCCGTAGATAAAGTTTGGGAGCATATCTGCGGTGAGTTTGTCAGAAAGCAGGCTGTCAAATGCGTGTGGAGAAGCTTTCATGGCGGCTTTGATACATGGATTGACAGTGAGCATATCTATCATGTTGGCAAAGGTCATTATCACTGAGATAAGTGCGATCGGAAGACAGCAGACGACAAGCTTTTTGGCTGTTGCTCCTGTGGGGTCTGTTATTGTATCTCTTTGAAGCATTTGCTTTGTTACGCTGTCGCCTTTGATCTTGCCTGATATGAGAATATACAGACAGGCGATCGCAGAGGCTATGGACGAACCTAGGATAGCTGCGGCAGCTATAAATGGAAGTGCGGCGGAGGCTGCCTGACGTGAGTTTTCATAGGCTGTGCCGAATATCATGCCTGTTTTATCATACATATCGGAGATATGATACATTAGTCCGTAGGCGAAACCAAGACCTAGGATAAGTTTGAAAAGGGTTTCTATCACTTCTGATACAGCGGTCGGTATCATATTCTGCAAGCCCTCACAGTAACCGCGTTCCACTGACATAATGGTACAGAAAATAATAGATGGGGCAACGCACATGAGAGCATATTTTGTACTTGGCTCGCCGACTACATTGCGTGACAGAAAATCTGAGGTGAGTATCATTACTGCAGCAGCGGCTGCGCTGATGATCGTGTAAAGAAAAAATGCAGTTCGCTTGGTATGACGCATATTTGAAAAGCGTTCAAGGGCATAGTTTTCAGCGGTAAGGCGAGCCATGGTGGAGGGGATACCTGAAACGACTATGGCGAAAACTGGTGTGAAAACTGAGAATGCTGAAGCAAAATATCCCATGCCTGTGCCGCCCAGAAGATTGGTAAGAGGTATCTTATAGAGAAGTCCGAGAATTTTTGTTATCAGAACCATTGCAAGCAATATTGCTGAGCCTTTTATAAAGCCTTGTCTTTTCATCTGTCAACCTGCTTTCTGACTTGTTTTTATATGATCTTATGCTGTTAAGGTGGGTTTTATTACGGTTTGTCCATATGTCAGGTGGATATGCAGTTGTTTAAATTGCACAAAAATAGAACTTAGGGTGCTAATACTAAAAAAAGTTTGCGTAAACACTTTATTTTATAGGAAAAATGTGATATAATCATATTATGTATTTTTAAGAAAAAGAGGTAAAAAAGTTATGACTTATAAGTTTTCAGAAAAGGTTTCTCATTTGCAGGCGTCTGCTATCAGAGAGATACTTAAATTTACTTCTGACCCAGAGGTAATTTCATTTGCGGCAGGCAATCCTTCTCCTGAGGCATTCCCTGTGGAAGAGCTTAATAGAATATCAGAAGAGATATTCAAGGAAAACCCTATCGGCGCACTCCAGTACAGCCTTACAGAGGGATATACTCCGCTGAGAGATCTTCTTAAGAAAGAGCTTGAAAAGAAGGGTGAATTTGACCCTGAGAGAGATGATCTTATCATCACAAGCGGTGCTCAGCAGGCTAACGAGCTTGCTTGTAAAGTTCTCTGCGACCCAGGCGACGTTCTTTGCTGTGAAGCTCCAAGCTTTATAGGCTCACTTAATGCGTTTAAGTCTTACAATGTTGAGCTTAAGGGTATCACGCTTCATGAAGACGGAGTTGACCTGAAAGAGCTTGAAGAAGCTTTCGCTACAGGCAAGGTAAAGGTATTCTACATCATTTCTAACTTCCAGAACCCTACTGGTCTTACAACTTCTCTTGAAAAGAGAAAGGCTATCTACGAGCTTGCTAAGAAGTACAGTGTTATGATACTTGAAGATAACCCATACGGCGACCTGAGAATAAAGGGTGAGGCTATCCCGTCTATCAAGAGCATGGACAAGGACGGTCTTGTTATGTATTCAAGAACATTCTCAAAGATACTTGCTCCTGGTATCAGAGTTGGCTACATTTCCGCTCCAAAGGAGATAATCGGAAAGATAGTTGTCTGCAAGCAGGTGGCTGACGTACATACAAACATCTGGGCGCAGATGCTGGCTTACAACTTCATGAAGGACAATGATATGGAAGCACATCTTGCTTCGCTGAGAGTGATCTACAAGCATAAGCTCGAACTTATGATAGAGCAGATCGAGAAGAATTTCTCTTCACAGATCAAGTTCACAAGACCTGAGGGCGGTCTGTTCATTTGGTGTACTCTTCCGGAGGGCAGTGACATGACTGGTTTCTGCAAAAAGGCTGTTGCAGAATATAAGGTAGCCGTTGTTCCGGGCAATGCTTTCATGGTAAGCGAGTCTGACAAGACAGCTTCATTCAGATTGAACTTCTCAACTCCTACAGACAAACAGATAATCGACGGCTGTGAGAAGCTTGGCAAGCTTTCTAAGGAAATGTTCGGCGATTAAGATAAAATGAAAAAAGTTCCTTTTACGCCTTTTCAGCTTGTGCTTACGGTGGTAAATACGGCGGCTCTAATGTTCTGCATGGGGTGTGATTGCTTTGTGCTGATAGTGGGCATGACGGCAGGCAGGACAAAGCCTTATGTGGTGGATCTTGTGCTGAGTCTTCTTGCTATGGTGGTGTTTATTCTGCTTGTGTTTTCAGCAGGCAGGATAAATATTTTCAGTGATAAAGCTGACCCCGATGGGGACACTGCACCTGCGGTATCGGCACTTAGGACGTATTTTTGTATCTTGTTTTTTGATATATCAGGAGTGCTGGGTCTTATGCTTGCGGGAGCGTTGGGGGTTGAGTGGGCTAAAAAAGCTATTATAATTTTTGCTCCTGTCGTTTTTGTCCTTGCGGCGATTGTTTATTTTATTTTATCGGGCAGGATAGGTCTTGATGATTTTTCGGATAGTGACGGGGAAGAATGATATTACAAGGGGGGAGGTCTGTCATGAAAAGTGCATTGAAAAAGGATACTGTCAGAGAGATAAGACACTCGTTGGGCAGATTTCTCTCTATTTTTCTGATAGTTCTTCTTGGCTGTGGATTTTTCTCTGGTATCAAGGCGACTATGCCTGATATGATAGACGCGGCGGAGAAATATTTCAGTGATAACAGACTTATGGATATTAAGTTAATGTCGTCTATAGGCGTTAAGTCTGAGGACGTTGAGGCTGTGAAAAAAGCTGATGATGTTCAGGGCGTTATGGCGGGATATTCTAAGGACGTTTTCTATTATCATGAAAATCAAAACCTTGTGCTGAAATTCATGTCCTTTAACGACGTTGTTGATGAGAACAGCCCTAATAATCTTGATAAGCCTGTTTTACTAGATGGCAGGTTGCCTGAAAAAAAAGGTGAGTGCGCAGTAGAGGTAAAAATGAGTTCACCTGACACCTTTAAGGTGGGCGGAGAGATAAAGATCAATGAGCCTGACTCGTCAAAAAAGATAACTGATACTTTGGCAACTGACACATATAGGATAGTTGGTATCGTGGCTTCGCCACTTTATATCGGCTATGAGCGTGATGCGACCACGGTGGGCAACGGAACTGTGGTAAGCAACGTTTTTGTGCCTGAGAGCGAGTTTGTGTGCGATTATTACACAGAGCTTTATGTGAAATTCAAAGGCACTGACGAGCTTGACCCGTTTTCCGACGAGTATAAGCAGGCTGTGAAAGATAAGAGCGTTCAGGCGGTGGAGTTTTTTGAGGACAGTGTGAACGCAAGGTTTGAAAAACTAAGCGGTGACGCTCAGGACAGTATTGACGTCGCTCAGGAGAAAGTTGACATCTTGAAACAGGCGCTTGCCTGCGACGAAAATCAGCTTACGGAGCTTTTGGCAACAGCGCAGAAGTCGGTTGAGGAAGCTCAGGAGGCTTATGATAAGGCTGAACAGAGTGGTTCTAGTGCAAAGTATCTTGCAAGGTCACAGCTTTTAAAAGCACAACAGCTTGAAGAAGTGGCAGGAAAGCTTCTTGAAGACAAAAAGACAGGAAGTACGGCGGCTTTTGATGAATATAATGGTCAGCTTGCGGCGGCAGAAGATGAGATAGCCGGAGCGAAAAAAGAACTTGAAGCCGTTAAAACACCTGCATTCTATCAGTATGACAGATTTGAGGCTAGCTCTGATTATAGTTCCTTTTATGGGGACGCTCAGAAGGTCGACTCTATCGCAAAGGTGTTTCCTGTGTTCTTTATTCTTGTGGCGGCGCTTGTGTGCCTGACCACAATGACTAGAATGGTAGAGGAACAGAGAACGCAGATAGGTACATACAAGGCTTTAGGATACAGTGGGGCAAGAATAGCCGGAAAGTATCTTTTCTATGCAGCAGCAGCGGCATCAGCAGGAAGCTGCATAGGCGTTGTTGTTGGATTGCAGATCTTTCCGAAGATAATTTATAGTTGCTATAATATTTTATATAACATTCCTGATATTGACACACCGTTCAAGCCTGTTTATATGGTGCTTTGCTTGGTGGTGTCGGTTATTTGCACTTGCTCGGCGGTGCTTTACGCTTGTATCAAAGAGCTTAAGTCACAGCCGTCACAGCTTATGCGTCCAAAGCCACCGCAGAATGGCAGGCGTGTTTTGCTGGAGCGTGTGGATCTTATATGGAATCGGCTTGACTTTCTTGCAAAGGTCACTGTGAGAAATTTGCTGAGATATAAAAAGCGTTTCTTTATGACGATCGTGGGAGTGGCAGGCTGTACGGCGCTGATAGTCACGGGTTTTGGTTTGAAATATTCTATAAAGACTATTGCCGAAAAGCAATTTAATGAGATATTTCTGTATGATGGGATCGCGGTACTTAATTCAGCTGATTTTGACGAGAAACAATTGGAGGACAAGATAAGCAGTATCCCACAGGTAGACAAATCTATGCTTATGCAGAGTACAGAAGGCATTGCAGAAAATGAAAGTGAAAACCAGTCTGTTTCTATGATCGTGCCGAAAGCTCCTGAAAATATGGGAGATTATATCGATCTTGTATCTGCTGAGAATGGATCAAACCTTAAAGTGAAAAGCGGTTCTGTTATCATAACACAAAAGCTTGCAAAGCTTCTTGACCTGAAAACGGGTGACACTATTACTATAAAGCTCAGTGGTCATGAGGAGAAAGAGTTCAAGATAGGCGGAGTAAGCAAGAACTATGCTTTGCATTATATTTACATCACTCCTGATGATTTTGAAAGTGTATATGGTGAGAAGCCTGTTTATAATCTTTCTTTTATTGACCTAAAGAAAGACACTGATGAAAACTCTTTCAAGGAACAGCTTATTTCAAATGACGAGTTTTATGGAATAAGCTTTAAAAATGATTCAAGCAGAGGTTTCCTTAATTCTGTGGACAGCCTTGACGCTATCGTTATTTTGCTAATCGTTTGTGCGGGAGGCTTGGCGTTTGTGGTGCTTTACAATTTGGCAAACATAAACATAACTGAGCGTGTTCGTGAGATAGCGACAATAAAAGTGCTTGGATTCTATGACGGAGAGACTTCAGCGTATATTTACAGAGAAAATCTGATATCGACGATTGTGGGCATTATCGTGGGTCTTGTGGCAGGAAAGATACTGCACTATTTTGTTGTGATAACTTCTGAGGTCGACCTTGTGCTGTTCAACAGACAGCTTGTTTGGTGGGCGTATGTGCTTGGTGCATTGCTCACATTGGCATTTGCATTTATAGTTAATTTGGTTCTTCATTTCAAGCTTAAAAAGATAGATATGGTAGAATCTTTAAAATCAGTAGAATAGACGGAGGTATTATTATGGATATTTTTGAAGAAAACTGCGATACTGAAAATAACTGCACAGTAAGCTATTTTTGGAAAGGTCTTGCACTTTTTCTCCTTGGCGTTATAATTGGTCTGTTTGTTTCGCCTATCAAGAAAGGCGTTACTATCGGTTGTAACAACAAGATAGACAAGGGTGGCTGTAACGATCATTTTGACCCTGACGAGTATTATGATGATTATGACTTTGATGATGATGAAGATGATTTTGACCATGATGGCGTAAAATTTTAACGAAAGGCGTATATTGATATGAAACTTGGCATGGTAGGACTTCCTAACGTAGGAAAATCAACACTTTTTAATGCACTCACAAATGCGGGTGCAGAATCTGCAAATTATCCGTTTTGCACGATCGAACCGAATGTGGGCATTGTTTCGGTGCCTGATGAAAGACTTGACAAGCTGGCTGAGATGTATCACCCTGTAAAGTTTACTCCTGCAACACTTGAATTTGTTGACATTGCAGGTCTTGTAAAGGGTGCTTCAAAGGGCGAGGGACTTGGAAACAAATTTCTTTCAAACATAAGAGAGGTGGACGCTATCGTTCACGTTGTAAGATGTTTTGACGACCCTAACATCATTCATGTTGACGGCTCTATCAATCCTCGCAGAGACATTGAAACTATAGATTTGGAGCTAATTTTCTCTGACGTTGAGCTTATCGAGAGAAAGCTTGACAGAACTAAAAAGGCAATGAAGGGCGACAAATCTCTTGCTTCTGCTGTAGAGTTCCTTGAAAAGCTCAAAGAGCATCTTGAAAGCGGCAAGCCTGCACGTTCTTATGACATGACAGAGGACGAGCTGGAGATACTTAAAGAAACACCGCTTCTTTCACTTAAGCCTGTTATCTATGCGGCTAACCTTTGCGAAGATGATTTCAGAAACAATATCGAAAGCAACGAGCATTACAAGGAAGTTTGCGAGATTGCAAAAGCCGAAGGCTCGGCTGTGTTCCCGATATGCGCGCAGATAGAGGCTGAGATATCTGACATGGACGACGAGGACAAGGAAATGTTCCTTGCAGACCTCGGTCTTGAAACTTCAGGTCTTAACAGAATAATCAAGGAGGGCTATTCGCTTCTTGGTCTTATTTCATACCTGACAGCAGGCGAACCTGAGGTAAGAGCTTGGACTATCAAAAAGGGCACTAAAGCTCCGCAGGCGGCAGGAAAGATACACACTGACTTTGAAAAGGGCTTCATCAGAGCTGAAGTTGTTTCATTTGACGATCTTATGAGCTGTGGCTCTATGACGGCGGCTAAGGAAAAGGGTCTTGTTCGTCTTGAGGGTAAGGATTACGTTATGCAGGACGGCGATATCGTTCTGTTCAGATTTAACGTATAAAGTGTAAGCTACACAAAGGCAGGCTGAAATATGCTTGCCTTTTTTTATGTGCAATATGTATGTTTTTTTGTTATTATATTTGTTTAAAATCACAAAAGTAAATTTAATTTGTTGTTAGTTTGTCAATGATGTGTTACACATTTTTTTATTTATTGTAGTTAAATTCGTAGACTTCACCAAAATTAACATAGTCATTATATACACTTTGTGGAGTTCTCCAATCAAGTGAACGAGTTGGAATATTATTATACTGATAGTTCCAACGTTTAAGCTGTCGCTTGAAGTCCTCAAAATCATAGAATTTGTGTGTTGCGTAAAAGTATTCGTTATCCTTGCGATGAGAGCGTTCAACCTTGCCATTATGACGTGGTGTCATTGGCTTTATAAGCTTATGTATACAGTTATGTTTCTCACACCAAAGGTCAAGCAACGAGGGCTTATCCTTATTTGTGGTAAAGCGGTTTGTAAACTCAGAGCCGTTGTCGGTCTGTATGCACTCTATTTTGAACTTCCAAGCGTTCTGCAAGGCATTAACAAATTGATATGTACTATATGTGCTTTGCTCTTTGAACGCCATTAGAAAGCGTTTACGGCTGTACTCGTCTATTGCGGTGTACTGATAGTATTTTTCAATACCGATTATGCAAGAAGTCGGAACAACTTTAACATCAATTTGAACACGCTGACCGCAATAAAACATTGTTTCGTATTTCTTTGGATTTATCTTCGGATTTGGTAGCTTTACAGTGATAGCGTTAAGCTTTCTAAGCTGTCTGTAAAGGCTTGTGATAGAACGCTTGTAGCCTGCTTGTACAAGCTTAACATAGAGCATTACAAGCCCTGTGTGCTTGTTTCTGCGGTGATAACTCTTAATGAGGTTTATTTCACTTTCTGTATGAGCAGTAGGAAAAGAGTTAGGGCGGTGAGAACGATTAAGCAGGCTCTTTGTAGTGCCGTTATAGCGGTTTTTCCAACGATAGACATATTGTCTATTTGTATTGTACTTGATAGCTGTTTTTGTAACTCCGTACTTAAGAGCATATTTCACAAGGCTTTCACGATACTTTGCAAGCTGATTAGAAGTTTTCATTTTCAATCGTCCTTTCGTCATAACCATAGGTAAAGAGGGGGAATCTTGAACGGCGTTCCCCTCTTGTGAATCATTGAAATCATTGAAATGTTGAAAACCTGAAAGCTGTTGTTTCCAACATTCCAACAATTCCAACAATTCGCAATTCACCCCCAGCCGTCCGCTTGATAAATTTCACGGATAGAAAAATCAGAAATTATTCTGAGAATTAAGTACGCCGAACTTTTCACAAGTACGGCAAGAAAGATTAAAGAGCCTATCATGAAGGGCACAGTGAAATTGATAGTCAAGAGAAAAATCTCTCCGCAACTCGCCGAGAGTGTATTCTATTTTCCCATACAAAAGAAAAGCATCAAATATATTAATTACTTTACGATATTCACGATAAAGGTGAAGATACTCACGAACGTAATAGTTTGAAATAGTCATTTTCAACAATCCTTTCTATTATTTTATATACCCTCATAATCTTCGAGTTCAAAATATCTTGTGCTTTCATCAAAAATTCCTATGCCAATATATTCGCCGTGTTCACCAGTGATATTGTGAGTATCACAATAATTATGACATTCGCCAACAGTTTCACCAAAGAATATTTCATTATTATATTCATCAAAAACAATTGCAACTTCTCTCATTTTAATCAACCTTTCTGCGGTTTGTGGGTTATCCGCTTTCCTTTTGTCTGTATATATTATAACATATCGGGTACGATATATCAATAAGCAATTCAAACAAAGATATAGGGTACATATTGTACAAAGTGTATATTGTACACATATAGAAAATATGATATAATAATATACAAAAGAGGTGATATTATGCCGTACACTGAGGCACAAAAAAAAGCAACAGCTAAGTATATGAAAAATAACCTTGATGATATTAAAGTGAGAGTACCAAAAGGAAAACGTGAAGTATACAAGGCGTATGCAGAAAGTAAAGGTAAAAGTCTTAACGCTTTTATTATAGATCTGATTGAAAAAGAAATGAAAGGAGCAAAATAATATGGATATTTTACAAGCGAGTGGAGAATTAGCAACAGTTTTGATTACTGTTGCGGTGATAGGTATAATCATAAATATAATATTGTTTGTAGCAATATTATGTACAGCAGGAAACACAGAAAAAACATATAAAGAGTTGAAAGAAACTAATAAGCGACTTGAAATGATGAATAAGAATTTATTAGATACCAACATGATTCTTATAAATAAATTCAGTCAAAACAATAATATGCAATAGCAAAAAACACCGCTGAGAGCCTAAAGGCAACCTCAGCGGTGTTTTTTTTACCATTTGCTTTGCTTACGCATACGCTTATTCTGTTTGCGGTCAAGGGGAATATTATTGCTTTCGCTATCACGATTACGCAATATTTCTTCATCAGATATATAATCTTTGTTGAGCATATTCGTTACAAGTTCCGAAGTATCGTAAAGCTTGCGGTACTGGTTACGTTGCAAATGTGTGACCGTGGACGAACACACAGGCGTGTAAGAATGATTTTCAGAATACATTTCATACTCCTCTATATCATACTTATAGCCTGTCATAAGCCGTGTAAAAGGGTGTCTGAAATGTGTTCGGCAGGCGGTAACGTCAGCGGTTATGTCACGTATCTGCTTGTCTAAGAGGTTAAACCGCTGAACTGTGGCAAGTATCATCATACGGCGTTTTCTGCATTGGCACAAATGCTGATAAAGACTTTTAGGAACGCTGTTGCGACCGCCCGAAAAATCACGGCTGTTGAAAATCGTTCCTATCTCGTCAATCAAGACTAAAGTATTTTTAGGAGCGTTCAAGATATCCTGCGGAGAGTTAAGGGGATAAATCTTTGTATATTCGGGAAAGCCCGAAAGCTTGATATTTGTGACGATATGAAGTTGCGGATACTTACAGCACAGCTTGTACGCCTCAGTAACCATAAGAGAAGTTTTACCTGCACCGAATTTTCCGACGTATAAATGTATACCCCAACCTTGAAAAAGCTGTTTCCAGTTGAAATAAAGGGCGGTGGCTTTGTCATATGCAACATAAGCCGTGAGGGCGGGCAGACGGACGAAATAATCTAAAATAACCATATTATCACCACTTTCTTGGATTGAAAAATCTTATCATAGCGTTGTACAACATCTTCCACAGCAAATAAAGCATTATGCAGGCGAATATAAATTCAATACATAATACACCGAACTGTTTCCAAGTTGTTATAGAGTCTATAGCGGACAAATCACAGCCTAAGAGTTTAAGAAGTTGGTAACAGGAATTTTCAACATCATACAGCATTATTATCACCGCCCTTTTCAAGTTCCTGTTGGTCTACATACCGCTCTATAAGCTTTTGGCGTGGCAGGCTCATTTGTGTATCAAGCTTAAACCGCTTGATGTCAGAAATAAACACAACCACACCACAGAGGGCAGAGAAAAAAAGGACAACAAAAAGTATCATCACAAAGAGTTTGAGTATAGCTAACATATCAATATCCTTTCTTGTTATAATGCCATAGGATAAGCATTACTATGAAACATAAAAATAAATATACTGAGAGGTCTAACATATTAATCACCATTAAGCAAATAATGTAACAAAGCGATAGAGCAGGAGATAACAAAAAGACCAACAATCATTGACCCAATGGTAAAAGTAAAAGAGCCTAGAGTTATTTTGAAAGCCATAAGCCTTAATAGCGAATTGAAAACAGTTTGCATAATAGTGAAAAAGCTCATAAGCACCTCCTACTTTAATACCCATTTTACAACACAGATTGCAAGCATTGTAACAAAAAACGCACCTAAGATTAAAAGAAAATATGGTGGAAGAATACTTATACTTGCAGTAAGAAACTTATAAAAGCTTGATGTGCCGTTAAATATAGACGATATATCATCTATACCGAAATTAACATTGGAGAAGTTTTCAGCCTGTTGCTTTTGCTTTTTGTAGTCATCAAAGTCATCTTGATTTTTCTTTTCACCATTTTTCCAAAGTTCATAGTCCTGAACAGTGTCAGCTTTGTTCTTAAAGTCAAGCGGTGAATTTTGGTCAATAGTTGTGCCGTCACAAGTCTGCTGAACATATTCGGGAATATCTTTAAGGCTAAAATCATCAGAAACAACAGTATAGTAATCATACAACTCAACATTATCATACTTGGTAGGATCATCAGCATTAGCCTTTATAGGGTACTCTTTTTTACTTTCTTTTGAAAGGTCCTCACAATCAGAAGTGAAATAATAGGGGTATGCCGTCCAACCATATTCAGTTTTGCGAATAACGTGTGAAAGAACAACAATATTATAGCTGTCATAATCGTATTTAGACCAATTAACAGTATGTAAATCAATGTTTACTGTTGAAGTAGTTGATTTACTTCCGTCACGAGGAATATAAAAACAATTCGTAATACCATTAGCATTAGCCCATTGGTTATCTACATCTTTGGAAGTATCAATATCAGTTGCAGGCTCACTTGTTTGACTATGGTCTATATCTAACCGCTCATTTCCCGTGTATAGAAATTGTGACTTGTTGACAGCGGTATAAATAGCCTTATCAGACATAGTTTTAATATCACTGTCTTTAAACTGAGACGGAACAATAAACAAAGTATACTGATAACTGTATTCAAGATAGCCATTTTGTACGGCAGTCTTTTTCAGAAAATCATCAGTAAGCTTGACCTTTACCGAAAGATTATAATTCTCGTCCTCTACAAGTCCACTACTGTCAGCATTTGCACCGCCTTTTGACGGATAATAAATTTTGTTAGACATCTCTTTACAGAGTGTAGGGGAATACTGAACGGAAAATGGAACAATAGGAGCGTTAGGGTCGGGGGGTTCTAACTCGTTTTCTATGTTATCAAAATCATATACTTTTGTATGGAAATAAACTTTAACTGTTGATTGAACATAGTCATTAAGACTAATTAATGCACGACATTCAGGTTTTGAAAAGCCACTAGGTTTTGTAACATTCCAACCGCCATAACCAACAGATTCAGTTTTATTATCAGAGGAATCGAATTTGAATAAAAGACGTTGTGAATCATACTCATAATTTGAACCAAACAAAAATTGATTATTTGTAAAGCTATAATATGCAATAGCGGTAGGGTCAAAATAAAGAATATTAGTTTCTGATGTGCCGTCAGATTTTTTACCATAAACAGCAATATAATTATAGGTTTTAGATATCAATGACTTAAAATTATCATATACTTCTTGAAAATGAGGAATTTTAAGAGGACTATCAACAAAAGACCATTTAACACTTGATAAATCGTTTTTAGTTACTGTATCATCAGCAAACGCAGGAACAGCAGACAATACACAGCATATCATACACAGCATAGCGGACAAAACAGCGGTGAACCGCCGTAGTTTAGTTTTCATTTTGTTTTCTCCTTTCGATAAAAATAGAGGACGGAGCAGACGCTCCGCCCCCAAGCGGTTGTACACGAAAAAATTAAGCTTTACCCTTTGTAAGCTTTCTTACAACACCGATGCCAACACCGAGAAGTGAAGCACCGACAAATGCCATTACAAGCGGATTGCCTGTCATTGTTGTCCAAACCTGACTTACAACTGATGTAATTGTGCTGATACCGCTTGTAATTGCGACATCATCAGCAAGAAGTGAAGCACCCATTGAATATTTCTCCTTTCATTGATTAAAGTATATCAATACCTACAACAACAGCCTTATCCTGTCCGCCGTAAGTTCTGATTTCATAGTTGACTTTGATTGCAGTGTCGATAAGTGCGGAACTGTCGGGAAAAGTGTCATGCAATATCTTTGTAGGAACTTTCACAGCCTGCACGGCATATCCTGTTACGCCATTTTCTTCTTTAAGGCAAAACAACGTGTAGTTATCCCACGGCTTGCCGTTTTTAAGCGTTCCAGAATTTTTCTTAAAACCTTTGATTATGTACATAAACGTACACTCCTTTCATTTACTGTACAATTATTTGTACTCTTTGCTATGTTTAGATATTACAACACATCACGCGAAATGTCAATACAAATCAAGCTTTTTCGTATGTTTATATTTTTTAAGGGCGTTTTTTTGTGCAGATTGTACAACTAGCACGATTGTATTTTCTTTTTGAAGTAAAGAGCCTTTTTCCGACACTCATATTCACCGCTAAGAAAATATTTAGCCATATGAATATTATAGCTGTCAAGATACGACTTGAGGAATTGGTGGGAAAGCACAAACCTTTCAAGGCTGTCTGCCTCATCACGGAACATTTTCGGATTGTCATAGTTTTTCATTTTCATTCGTCCTTTCATTATGGTTGTAAGTTTTCATCTTTTTCAAGATTATACTTCAAATTATATGATTTGAGGTCTGTTTCCTCAAAAATCATGCCGTCTTTATATGTAACTATCTTGTCAATACGTCTAACAAAGGCGTTCCACGTTTCATAATACTTGTGCTGAATAGCGGTGTACTGTTCTTCAAAATTCCAATTTGATATGATGTACACCTTTGTAAAACAAGCTATCCTATTCATATATCTTGCAGGAAGTTCAAGAGGGTAACCGTCAAGGTAGTTAAGCATATTATCAATTGGAAGGCTGTTTCTGAACTCCTCGAAGACAATAACATCTTGACCGTGGTAGCTGTCAAAGGGGTGTTTATAGTCAGTGATACGATAAACTTTATCATAGCCGTATTGCTCCATAACACTTCTTGTTTTACCTGTTCCCGATTGTCCACAGATATATGTGACCTGAACATCACGGAACACATTCCGCCATTTATCAAAGACGTATAAATCACGGACTTTTTGCAGGCGGTCAATTTGATTCCAAAGTTGCGGAAATTCTTCAAGAAGTCGGATATCGTCAGCACCTTCTTTTATACGTTGTAGAATATCCTCATTTGTAAGTTGCTTACCGCCTTTTGTTACACGCAGTTCGCCCCACTCCTGCACATCGCCTATGCGAGTATCTGACTTCTTGCAATAGTCGCTTGCTTGTTGTGCTGTGCCGTTGGCGAACTCTCCGTGAAAGAACTGTGGTGGAAACATATTCTGCAAGGTAGTGCCACGCTTGCGGTTTTTAAATTGGATAAAGCCTTGAATATGTTCGGTATTCTCGTTGTGACCTCGTTCACGCTGAAAGACGTAATAGTTTACTTCCTCATACTGCATAATGAAGTTTATCACCTTTTCATCAGTATCAAACGTAAGGTCTTTGAATTTATCCTTTTCTCCACAGGTCTTGACCTTTGACGGATTATTTATTGTAAAACACCAATTACAAGACTGTTTCGGCATTATTTATCACCCCTGTGCGATTATGTTTGTGCGTGTGCGATTGTTTTTGCATATGACCGCACAGCCGTAAACGGCGTGTTTACTTGCCTAACTGCCTGCTTGTGCGATTGTGCGATAGGGGGTAAAGGGTAATACTAACCTTTACCCCCTGCATACCTACTTCCGATTTTCTCAGATTTAGGCATAAAAAATAGATGTGATACGTTTCGTAACACATCTATTGTAAACCAACAAATCACAAAAGTAAATTTAATTTGTGTTATAGATTTTTTCATATATTGATGATAGAATGTGATAGTAAAAATTAAAGATGATAAATGTAATAGTTAGATTTTTGGAGGAAAAGTAATGACAAAAAACATGACAACGGGCAGTCCGTTCAAGCTTATAATGAGCTTTGCACTTCCTCTGCTTTTAGGAAATTTGTTGCAGCAGACATACAATCTTATCGACGCTGCCATCGTGGGAAGATTTCTTGGTTCTGACGCTCTTGCAAGTGTCGGAGCTTCAAGCAGTGTGCAGTTTTTGGTGCTTGGTTTCTGCATGGGAACAGCCTGCGGCTTTGGCGTGCCTATTGCAAGGCATTTCGGAGCAGGGGACATAAAAAAGCTGAAACAGTATTTTTACAATTCTATTGTTATAACCGCCGTTACTGCGTTTGTTTTGACCACAGTTTGTGCGGTGCTTTGTAGTGAGATATTGAAGCTTCTTTCAACTCCGTCGAATATTTTTGATGACGCATATAAATATCTTCTGGTGATATTTCTTGGCATACCGTTCACACTTTTGTATAACCTGCTTTCAAGCGTATTGCGTTCTGTTGGCGACAGCAAAACGCCATTTGTATTTCTTGCTATATCAACGGTTTTGAACATTGCACTTGACCTTGTGTGTGTTATCGTGTTCAGGTGGGGCTGCATGGGTGCGGCTATCGCTACTGTTGTTGCTCAGGCGATAAGCGGAATACTATGTGCTGTATTTATCATGAAAAAGGTCAGTGTGCTGAAACTTACCAAAGAGGACAGAGTGATGTCAAAGCCTGCGGTGCTGAACCTTATAATAATGGGCTTTCCTATGGGACTTCAATATTCCATAACGGCTATTGGCTCAATGGTCATGCAGTCGGCTAACAACAAGCTTGGAAGCATTTATGTGTCAGGATTCACTGCTGGGGCAAGGATAAAGCAGTTCACAATGTGTCCATATGACGCTTTTGCAACAGGTGCATCTGTTTTTGCAAGCCAAAATCTCGGTGCAGGAAATCTCAAGCGTATCAAAAAAGGTATACGCATTGGAGTTGGCGTTGGCATGACATATGGAGTAATAGCCGGGATTGTACTTATATTCTTTGGCAGAGAGCTTTCGCTTATCTTTGTGAATAAGTCAGACGCAGCAGTGCTTACTGCTTCAGCCAAATATCTTTTCTACGCAGGCTTTTTCTATTGGACGCTCGGTATACTCAACACTTGCAGAATGTGTACGCAGGGTCTTGGATATTCTGGACTTGCTATATTCTCAGGAGTGACGGAAATGATAGCTCGAATTTCTGTAAGTATGATATTTGTTCCGAAATTCGGTTATCTTGCAATCTGCTTCACAGATCAGGCGGCATGGATAGCGGCTTGCTTATACATAGTTCCTGTTTGCATATATTGTGTGAACAAGGCAGGCAGACACATTGCAGGAGATCACGGACTTCCTGTGGAAAATAAATAAGCAAAAGGCAGCTCTGAAAAAATCAGAACTGCCTTTTGTTATGCCTACTTGTTTATAGCTTTTTTAAGTTGTAAGACAACTTCGCTGTAGTATCTTGGATTGACATCGCCAAGTTTCATGTTGTCATTGTATGCAGCGTCGGGAAGTCGGAAGTAAAGCTCTTCCACGGTCACGTCCTCTATCTCGTAATACCCGATGTA
Organism: Ruminococcus sp. MSJ-25; assembly: GCF_018917825.1. Taxonomy (NCBI): domain Bacteria; kingdom Bacillati; phylum Bacillota; class Clostridia; order Eubacteriales; family Oscillospiraceae; genus Ruminococcus; species Ruminococcus sp. MSJ-25. The sequence continues at coordinate 36,061 of NZ_JAHLPI010000006.1, read as the reverse complement.
TGTTCCTGAGAATTTAAGCTCGGCGGTCATGCCTATGTTGACGAGCTTGCCGTCAGGATCTTTCTCCTTGCCTGAGATATCATTTCTTATGAACTCATAGAAAAAGCCTGCGTCCTGTGCCTGACCTTTATACCAGCCTGCTTTGGTCATGCGGTTGACTAGAGTGGTGTTCGTTATCTCGGTATTCTTAAAGATCTCGCAGGCGGTCTTATTCTTATCGCTTTCCGCTACTTTGTATACCTTTCTTCTTAGCTGGTCGAATGGCTGTATTATCTCGTAATCATCAAGCTGTTCCAGCCAAGCTTCTTTTTCATGTTCAGTAAGCTCCAGCGGGTGAACAAGCCCTATCTGCATAACCTCGGACAGCTCTATCTCATCATCATCTGAGTTTGTAAAGCTGCCGTCGTCAAGATAACGGAACGAAGTTTTAAGGCAGCCATTTTCGTAAATACCCCATATAAGACCTATCGCAAAGCAGTGCATGAGAGGATTTTTTACAAAGAGAGCTTTCCAAGCTTCTGCTGACCACTTACGGTCAAGCATAAGCACATATTCAAGACGCTGTTTCTGTGCGCTAATAACAGTTTTCATTTGCTTTTTCATTTCCTTGAAATCAGCAGTAGCCTTTTCTGCAAGGGCAGGGTCGTCATTAACGCCTATTTTAGGGAGATTTTTAAGCTTTTTCTCGCCCTCGAATATTTCTATATCGAGCTGTGGAGTGAGATAAACGGAGAATTTTCTGCTCCCAAAATCAAAGGTGCGGCACATTTTCTCGTCAAAGCCCATGTCAGGTACTATCTTGTCCGCAAGCTCCTGCGTTGTCAAGCCAAGCTGTTTAGCGGCATTGGCAAGTGCGTCAACTGCGGCTGCTCTGACCGCACGACTCTTATATTTTCTTGAAATATTGTCTACAGTCATAAGTGCATAGGAACTGCCGTTCAGAGCTACGGCATTGACGGCTTTAACCGCAAGGGCAACACGCATATTTAATGACTGTTTCGACCATTCTTTTATGTAATCCGTCAGGCAATTTATTGCTTCATCACCGCCGTAAATGGCCGCAAAATACATTGTCCACTTTGTTTTCGCTTCTGCACCTTTTTCAAGCCAGCGGCTCAAGACTTCAAGGGCGAATGTTTCAAGCTCGTCAGCTTTGAGCTTCTGGGCAAGTGTCTTGCCCTCGGGTGGGAGGGTACCTTCGTTGGCGTTTGCATATGTAAGCAGGAGAGCCTGCAAATAGATATCCTCAGTGGCTGTATCATCGGTGAAGTGAACAGGTGCAAAAGGCTGTTCAAAAAGCCAGAGAACTTTCTTGCTTTTTGTTCCTTTGGTGAGCGCAGTCACAATGTCTTCATCTGATATTTCGGCAGGCTTTGCTTCGCTGCCCAAAAGTTCAGATATTTTCGATTTGAGTTTGTCGGATTTTTCTGTGGCATAGGCTTTTTCAAGCTCTGTGCGGTAGGCGTCAGCACCTTGATTTTCAATTATCATAAGTGCAGTTTCACGCTTGGCTGATTTTTTCTGAGCAAGAAGTTTGCAAACTTCATCGTGCCAATCCTTGTGGGCGGATATAACTTTCACAAGCTCTGCTTTTATCACCTTGCTGTTATCATCGCAAAGTTTGAAAAACTCGTCTTTGTACTTGTTGCTGTCTGCGATATCAAGAAGCCTTATATACAAAAGTCGGCTGGACACAGCCATTTTACTTACGTCGATAATGGCGGCTTTGTCTTTAAATTCAGGCATGATAGCCGTGATCTTTTTGATAATATCCTCTTTGAAGTAAGAGTTCTCTGTCTGCCAGCCCAGTGCCCGTATGATTATCTCAATAGGCAGTCCTGCTTTTATCATTGCACGGACGGTGAACTCGGTATCATGTTGAAGTTCTCTGTCTATAAGCTTGAGCGGGTCGTTCGTATCCTTTGTAGCACCTATGGAAAGGGCGGCGATACAGCGGATTATAAAATCGTCCTCGCCATATTCGCCAACATAATTCATATTCTGATGTCCGCCATTACAGGATTCTTCGTCTGCAAAAGGGAGTATGGTGTCTAATTCGGCTTTGCCTGTGATATATGCGTATATCTCGTCACGGTGTTTGAAATGCTCGGCTATATTTTTTGAGATATGTTCCTGCTGGGCGGCTTTAAGACCTACTGCCTTTGCATCATAATTCGGGTCAGTGGCTTTGAGCATTTTCTCCATTATTATGCCTAGATCAAAGCGAGCGTTCTTCATTGTTTGTATGAAGATATTGGGGTGATCTTTTGCGAGCTTTACCATTTGCACAGGGTAGTTTCCGTTTTTGTCAGGTAATTTGACAAAGTGCAGAATGTATCTATCTGTAAGACACTGTGGTTGAGCTTCGATAAGGTCGAATATCCTGTTGGTGGAAAGCTTCATATATATCAGCCCTTGGGTAAGATCGTCGCAGTATTTCACAATGTTCTTATCAAAAAATGCACGATATTCTTTTGCAAAATATGACGCTTCTGCATATGCGGCAAGAAAAAGACAGAAAACGGCTGTAGTTGTTTTGGGCTTTTTTTCGACTACTTCGCAAAGCTTTTTTATGGCAATTTCGGCTGTATCAGGAATTTTTGTTTTGCCGAGCAGGCTCTTTTTAGGCAGCTCGGTTGCGTCCAATGCGTAAACGCACAGGAGAAGCTGTGCTATGATATCGTCAGGGCTAACGTATTTGAATGTCCTTATAGCAACATCTGCGGAATAGATAGGATTTACAGTGAAAACGTAGTGTATGGATTGATCTGATCTGTGTGATATCTCTGTTGATATCCAGACTGCTTCTGCGTTCTCACCATAAAAATCAGTGAGCGGCTTCATATACATGGCTTTGTTTTCGGAATATATATAGGCATTGCCAGACAGCGCTTCTGTCATATATCGGAAATATGGACCCGTTGCCATTGAACTGAAAATAATATAACGGTCTTTAAGCTCCTCACTATCTGAATTTGATATCTCACTTTTTACAGCTTTGATAAGCTTTTCACGATAACTATACTGCATGAGTTTTGGATAGTATCTTGTTATAATTTTTCTCATCAGGTCATTGTTTCTTGGCTTTGTGATGTCAAGATATTCAAGGGCAAGGTCTATGGTCTGCTGGTCAAAACCAAGCTCCTTTAGGGCGGTTTCAAGCTTTATAAAGCTTTTGGTGCTTTCGTTGTAGATCATTTTTTCTCCTCCATATTATTTATCGCACTGAATAGTGCTAATTTTTGTGTGCAAAGTCTGATATACCGCATTGTGTTGCCTGCGGCGGTGAAGATATCAAGGCTTTTGTCTGCGGTGGTGTGTCTTGCATTTTCGCACAGCTTTGTGAAGCATTCATAACGTTTTGCAAGTTCTTCAAGTCCGCATTGGCGTATGCTTTGAGCGTGTTCGTCTGCGATAACAGAGTTCACTCCGCACTCCATTGCCGTGACTATCCTCTTGTCGGTTTCTTCGGTGGTGTCAAGAAGCTCACTACACATTCCATAGTCTTGGTCTGTATCATTCTCGACAGGTACAGGAACATTGTCAGGCGGATCAATAAAATCATAGACCTCTATTGGGAAAAGCGTTAGCCTGCCGTGGTCGATATACCCCTGTGCCAGCAGGACGTAGTTTTTGTGCTTTTCTTTTAGCATTTTGCCACCTATGGTTTCAAGCGTGGAAATAAATTCACGATTTTCTGCTGTGTATTTTGCGGTGACGGATATTTGTCTATCACAGCCGTCTTTTATAATAAAAATCTGCTGTTGAGTGTGCTTGTCAAAATATGAAGCGACGCACTCTTTGGGGTGAACGAAATAAAGTCGGTCGGTCTCCTCGTCACTTTTGCTTGCGGAGATCTTTTCCGCAAGCTCTTTGAAATCGCTGACAATAAGCTCACGGAGGGCAAAACAGTTTAGCTGTGCAGGACCTGCGCCTATGGCGTTGGTCTTTGACGATGAGGACAAATGACCCATGCTCACCTTGGCGTTTTTTAGTTTTAGTTCCGTGTGCATATAGTTGTTTAGGGAGCTGTCAAGATCCCATACAGTTGTGCTTTCGGCAAATCGTCTTGACTTTTTTTCATAGAAAGTGGGGCGCAGATCACTGTAGGTTAGAAAGCGCTGGTGAGATGTTCTGTCTTTATTTAGAAAATAGTAGATACAGCCAGTGTATTCGCCACTGACATTTCTTGTGCCTATAGGCAGGAGTTGGAGCGCCCCCTCATAGTCGGTGTATTCTCTGCGGAAGGTGCCGAGCATTTCTTCTGTGATGTCGGCTTTTATAAGCTTGTTCATGCTGTCCGCATATTCAAACATTTTGTGAGTGAATACCTGCGGGCTGAATGAAGCTCGCCTTGAAACACAGTCTTTAAGTCGGCTGCCAAGTTCACGCATTTGTCTTTCTGCCTCAGCCATTCTCAAAGCGTGGCAGGAAACTGCGGCAAGCTCAAAATTATCGGGGTCGCTCTCTTCGGCTCTTACAAGACCTCGGGTAAATATTCCAGACATTATTTTCATGCACTGTTCGGCACATCCTTTTATCTTTTTCTGGGTATCCTGAGAAAGCGAATTTATTTCAGGTTGGTCGGGAAGTTCAATTTCTGCTTGTTGAGGCTCGGAGGTTATGACCTCTGGAGTGATATCCTCGCCGTCGTACTGTGGAAGCTGTGCTTTCAAAAGCAGTATGGCCGTGATAATGTGCCTGCACATTCCTCTTGAAACACAAGTGCATTGACTTTCATCAAGTGGTGATTTTATGGTGCAGGTTTCACCGTCTAATTTTACTATGTAACATTCATGGATTTTTTCAGCCGAAAGGGTCATGTTTTTGGATTCCTTCAACGCACGTTTGTAAATGCCCTTGTTTGAAAGCTCAATAAGCGTTTGTTCGTTTGCAATGGCAAGCTGTTTATCGATTACGTCCAAGATGTCATCTCCTATGCAAATATTTTTCCGATGTAATCCCCAAGCTTATCAGGGGTAAGACCGCCAACGAATGAGCCAATATCTGCAAGCTTCTGACCTGTCGCCTTGTCATAGGCAGGGTCGGCATTTTCATCAAGGGCGGTAAGGAATGAGAGATGTGCGCCGCTTGTGATTATATTTTTGCTGACGTTCATAAGCTGTGCTTCACTGCCGCCCTCGTAAAGGTCTGTCACCACAATAACACAAGTGTCACGGGGCGTAACGATAAGGCTTTCGCAGTAGGAAAGGGCTTTTGCAATATCTGTTCCTCCCCCAAGCTGAACGCTCATTATTGTCTGAGCAGGGTCGTCTGCATGGTCTGAGAGGTCAACGATGCTTGTATCAAATATGATGAGCTTCACCTCTGCAAATGGCAGTTCGGAAATTATCTGCGCCATTACTGCACTATAGATGACTGAACCGAGCATTGAACCGCTTTCGTCTATGGCTATGATAATGCGCTTTTTGTTATGCTTTTTCACACGTCCACTGAAATAGATATCTTTAAGTATAAGCTGATTGCTTGCTTTGTCATAGTTTTTCAGGTTTCGGCGGATAGTCTTTTTGAAATCGAGGTTTGCAGAGCATTTCATAACTGACGATGTGTTTTTATCAAGCCTGCCTGTAAGGCTTCGCTTTATGGTCATATCAAGCTTTTGTTTGATATCGTCTGCCACCTGTTTTGCTATTTTTACAGCCGCCTGCAACACCTCGCCGTTCATGAGATGTTTGAGCTGAATGATAGTTTTAAGCAGTGCTATATCTGGCTTCATTTCTTCAAGAACCTTTTTATCGGTAAGAAGCTCGGTCATGTTGAACCTTTCCAAAGCTTGACGTTCAAGCACATCGGCGGTCTGCTTTGGAAAAAGCGTTCTGACTTTTGTTATCCATTCTGCGGCGTTTAGCACACTGCCACCCTGACCGCCTTGCCTGCTGTTCTCGTTCCTTACATCGTCACCTTGCGCACGGCTATAGAGATAATCGAGTAGCTTTTCCATATCCTGAAACGTTATTATCTCTGCTTTGTCACCGGTAAAGGAAAGGCTTTTGTCAGACATTCCGCCCAGCACGAGCCGCCAGCGGTTGACGGATATGGCTTTGTTTTCATCTGTCATGGCTTTTCCTCCTCAGACAAAAGTTTGACTATCTCTTTATCTATTTCCCCACCGAAGCTGTATAGCCTTTCGTTTATAGGTTTTTTCACAAGAAGCTCAGCACTGTCAGCGTCATAAAGCTTTGCGACAGCGGTGGCTGTTTGCTGTATTTCATAGGGGGTGAAACAACTGAAAGCAAGCTTCATGGAGGGAAGTATCTCTATAAAATCGTCATAGTCAAGTCCGCAGATAAGCGTGTCTGTCATTCTGATGAAAGAATCGTCCGTCATGATGATATCACGGGCGGCATTGAAAAGTCCGTGAAGGAACTCCGCTCCTTGTATCTGAACATTCCTGTCGCCTTTGAGATAGCTTGACATTGCCTGTTCAGCAAGCTTGCGGCGGTGGGGGTCAAAGGCATAAAGTATGCCAAGTGCTGTGCCGTAAACAAATGGGTCTTTATCAGATTTGCCGCAGAGGGAAAGCAGGGCGTTTTCATAGTCCTGACGATATTCTCTAAAGCCGTCAGTGACAGCTTTCTGCATTGCGTACATTATCGCTGCACATTCTGCAATGTGGTCGTCTTTCACCGACGCCATATCAGGCAGTGCTGTGATTATCCTTGTCATGCACCGCTTTGCACAATTTTCTGCGGCGGAAAACTCGGTATTATAAAGCTGTTGGAGTTCCATAAGAGTTATAAAATGCCTTAGACCTCTGCCTACAGAGAAAAAGTCACCGTCTGAGTTAAGAATGTTCTCGGCACAAGCTTTGTCATCATCAGAGAGTTCTAAGCCCATTTGGAAGCAGTCCACAAGGATATGCGCCGCAACATCACAGTGCTTTTCGTGGCGAAGTGTTCTTGAAGCACAGGTGCGGCAGGCTTCTTCAATGGTGAAGCCGTCGGCAGTATGGTCTATGAGTGCAACGTCTGTGGCAGGAACTTTTTTGTATGCCCATTCTTCACGGACACGGCTTCTGTCTTTTCGCCTATGTAAATCAGGTCCTTTTGTTCGCTGGGCAAAGTATGTGCCTAGAAACACCATTCTATGGAAAAATCTGCTTAGTTCCATGCCGTTTGCAGTGGTAAAAAGTGAAACTTCCGCTTTATTAGGAGTTACTGTTTTTATTTTAAGTCGAAACTTTTTGCACTGTTCTTCAAAATCAGCGATAAGCGGAGGAACGTGGTTTATATCACCTATATGACCTGTCTTGTCGCCTGTGGCAAGTTTGTGCATAAGGTCGATAGGCAGGGCGGAGGATATTGTTTTCTCTCCCTTGATAAATGACGAGGTTATGGCGTCCTCAAGCTCGTAAAGTCCACATTCATGACAGCCACGAAGTGCGGCAAGTCCACTCATCATAGACTGCGCTGCGGAAGCGTCAGCCATTGACACTGGGATATCATGTTTATCACAGGCTCTCACTGTACCTATGAGCAGGTCAAGAACTGTGTCGCTGTAAACACCTGCCGGGTCATTGCAGTGGATTAGCTTGTTCATCACGCAATCATAAAAATAAGGACGCTGGATACCAGAGGCATATCCACTGAGAGCGTCTGCTGCTTCATAAGAATAAGCTACGGGGAAACAGCCCTCATCTTTTTGAGAGAGCTTGTGAAGCTTTTCTTTTTGGATATTGTCACTTTTCAAAAGTTCATAAAGTCCCAAACTGTGGAATCCGCCTGTTACAGCAAGGACTTTTTTGTTATCTTTAAGTGCTTCTTTGATACGCAGAGCCATATGGTTTTCTCTTGCAAGAGTGCCGTCTGCCGCAAGATCATCTTCTGTTTCGTCATTTCGTGTGATAATGCAGTAGGTGTACATTTGCTGTACAAAATCTTGTACAGATAGTCTGAGCCCCTCTATCTCAAAATACTTCTCCCAGAACTCTTCAAAGGTCCTTAGATCTGTTTTCTCGCAAAGCTTTTTGCAGAATTTGCTGTATATAAGTCTGCTGTCATCAGTGTAGCTGTGTTTGTCCTTATTACTCCGCAGGCCTTTATTTTCTGCGGTGGTAATAAGTATCTCGCTGTAGGGAAGATCTATAAAGCGTGCTTCTATATCCATGGCTGCGGCTATTTTCAGAGCGTTATACTCAGGTGAAGCATAGATAAAAGGGTAGTAGCATTTATAGTCCTCGGCTTCATCACTGATGAGCTTTTTTCTGTCCTTGTAGTAATAATAGAAAGCCGCAGGGAGCTTAGTTCTCTCGTCCGTCAACACACCTATCATATCATTGGCGTTTTCAGGACCCTCTATAAGTATGACATCGGGCTGATATTCTTTAATTGCTCTGATGAGTTGCCACGAGCAGACAGGGCTGTGGTGTCTTACAGGAAAAAGCAGAAATGGCTGAGAATAGTCAAAAGGTATTATTTCAGATACTTGGCTGTATCCAGATATTCTGTCCATATGCCTCCCTCACTTGCACTTTTTTCCTTAACAGCGATCCTGAAATAGCTTTTGAGCTTTTCAAGGTCGTCTTTGTTTTCCTTACAAACTGCTCCTAAAAGATTCTGCGTAAGCTCTTTGAGATCAGTTTTTCCGTCACCATAATAATATGCATTGCTCATAGTCTGATAGAAAACTGACACAGCTTCTGCTGTACTCATAACAGCGTTAGGTCTTTCAAGCTTTGTTCCCTCTGAGGTAACGCCCTCACGAAGCTCATGATATGTGACAGCAAGAAGTTCAGCAGCGTCGGTGTCTATAGGCTGGTCGATATGACCTGTTTTTGCAAGGTCTTGTGCTTCGCGGATAATGATCTCCTTTTCAAGCCTTACGTCACGGACAGGCTCGACGGTCTCAAAATTGAAACGTCTTTTCAAAGCACCTGACATTTCATTTACGCCTTTATCACGGGTGTTTGCAGTACCGATTATATTAAATCCTTGCTTGGCGAAAACAATTCCTTCGTTTTCAAGCTCAGGGATATTGAGTATCTGGTCGCTCATTACAGAAATAAGGCTATCTTGGATTTCTGCAGGGGTACGAGTTATTTCCTCAAATCGTGCGAAAATGCCTTGTTCCATGCCTATGAGCAGGGGAGCAGGCACAAGGGCTTCACGGCAAGGACCTTTTGAAAGAAGCATGGCATAGTTCCAGCTATATTTTATCATATCCTCGGTAGTTCCAGCCGTACCCTGAACTGTGTTCGTGCTTATGCCGCAGCAGGCAGCAGAGAGAAGCTCGGAGAGCATAGTTTTAGCAGTGCCTGGCTCACCCACCAGCATAAGTCCACGGTTTCCAGCGAGGGTGATTATACAGCGCTCAACAAGTGCGTCATTGCCATAAAATTTACGCTTTATCTGCATTTTGCCATTGGCAGTTTTGATGATTCCGCCTAATATAAATGTTCGCACAGCCTTTGGCGACAGCACCCAATTTTCAGGCTTTTTGCCAATATCAACACTTTTTAAGGCGTCGAGTTCATTTTTGTAGCGTATCTCAACAGGCGGTTTTATGTATTCATTCGTCATAGCAATTATCTCCTAAAAGTTAATTTATCAGTAATAATTATATCATATTTTGCTGTTATTTACAATAAGCAGGGGGATATTCAGCTAAATTGACAACGAACAGATGTTTTGGTTGTGCATTTTGACAGTTAGGATCGGGTATAAAAAAAACCGCTTCGCATTTCTGCGAAACGGTTTGATAAATGAGAATGAAATTATCTCTTGGAGAACTGTGGAGCACGTCTTGCGGCTTTGAGACCGTACTTCTTTCTTTCCTTCATTCTTGGGTCACGAGTGAGGAAGCCTTCCTTCTTGAGGAGAGGTCTGAACTCATCGCTAGCCTGAAGAAGAGCTCTTGAAAGACCGTGTCTGATTGCACCAGCCTGGCCTGTTACTCCACCGCCTGTTACTGTGCAAACGATATCGTACTTATCCATTGTATCTGTTACAGCAAATGGCTGACGAACGATGAGCTTGAGTGTCTCAAGACCGAAGTAATCGTCAATGTCTCTGCCGTTGATTGTGATCTTACCTGTACCCTCGTAAACACGAACACGGGCAACAGAATGTTTTCTTCTACCTGTGCCATAGAAATATGGCTGCTTTGATTCGTACATCTAAATTGCTCCTTCCTTACAGTTCGTATTTAACAGGCTTCTGAGCAGCATTGTTATGCTCAGCACCCTTGTATACTCTGAGTCTCTTTGCAGCAGCTCTGCCAAGTGTGTTGTTAGGGAGCATACCCTCAACAGCAATTGTCATAGCTCTGTCTGACTGATTAGCCATCATATCTGAATACTTGATCTCCTTAAGACCACCGATCCAGCCTGTGTGCCACTTGTAAGACTTCTGATCAAGCTTCTTGCCTGTGAGAACAGCCTTATCTGTGTTGATGATGATTACATGGTCGCCGCAGTCAGCGTGTGGTGCGTAAGTTGGCTTGTGCTTGCCACGAAGAATGTGAGCAGCCTTAGCAGCAACTCTACCGAGTGACTGACCTTCAGCGTCGAGAATATACCATGTGCGAGTAATGTCGCCTGCTTTTGGCATATAAGTTGACATATTATTTCCTCCATTCAGAATTTTAAAAAGTCTGTTCACAGCCGCGTTTTTCGCCCTGTGAACTCACAACGTTGTCTATTATACAACAGCTTTTCACGATTGTCAATAGTCAAAACGTCGAATTTTTAATTTATATCCCTCATTCTCTTTAATTCTCTTCGTTTTGCTCCATTTCTCTCGATTTCTCACAATTCATTTCACTTTTGCCTTTTACACTAATATACACAGTAATATGGCGTAAACTAAAGATAATCATAGTATAAGCAGCGTATATTCAATATTTATCTTTTCACGTTAGAATATGTGCTTATATGTCTGTATTTGCATTTTCAGTATATGCTTTTCTTCTGCACCGAAATCCTGCAAACCGTCTGCTTTACTGTATTTTCAGCTTTATTCATCATCAAAAGAGAAGATATCCTCTACAGATACACCAAATACCTTTGCAATATCCATTGCAAGCTTTAGGGACGGATTGTATTGTCCTTTTTCAAGACGTATGATAGTTTCACGTCTGACGCCCACTTTTTCGGCAAGGTCACCCTGCTTCATGTCAAGCTTGGCACGGTATTCCTTGAGTTTCGTTTTTAGCTCCGGCATTACTCGTCCTCCTCATCGGTGCTGAGTTTGCCCTCATGGTGGAGGAAAAATCCGCTTTCAAGGGTCATATAACTGAACCAAAATATAAACCATACCTGATACAGTCTGTCGCTGTTTATCTTTATGGTTATACTTCCGTCCCAGAACATTGATATAAAGATCGCCACTGCTAATATTATCAAGAACATTTTTGTGATACTTTGATGTGCCTTGAGCATATTTTCTTTTGCCATTTCGTCCTCTTTGTCAACTTTCTGACAGCTTGCATACAGCCATATTACTGCAAATAAAGCCGTCATGGCAGCCAACACAACGAATATCACCGTCGCCCAAGTTGTATTATCAAGCTTGTAATGCTCCACCGTGTTTTCAAATATCTCTGTGACAAGTATTGCAATTCCTGTTACCATACGCTTTTTGTGATATTCTCTCAGAGTTATCTTTTTCTTTTCTTTTTTCGCTTTCATTTTTATCCCCCTAGTTCTCGTCATCATCGAACTTACTTTCAAAATACAGCCCTATAAAATTGTACACCGCATAGCAAAACCATATCAAGCCCGTTATAACATATTCATTTAGTGTGACCTTAAATCTTCCTAAAATATCGGAAAACAAAGTCATAACTGAAATAAACAGGCAGGCAATCGTGAACAGGAACGTTATAAAAGTCTGATTGACCTTTGCTGTTGTCTGCTGAGTAAGCTCGTCATTTGTATCTCTTTTGCCGACCGTGGATATCATCTTTGTTATGCATACGGCGATCAGCGCAAGCGTTCCCAAAGATACGATAAGGTTTATCACATTGGTAAGTGTGTGCCCTTTCTTTATCGCAGGCAGCACCTTTTCCATAACCCAATAGAATATCCACATCGCTCCACCCAGCGTGCCCAAAATACCCATCTGTCTGTAATACTTTTTGTATGATATTTTGTCTGTTTTTATCTCCGTTTTGTCATTCATTTCTACATCTTCTTTCATTTGTGATTTAAACAGCTGCATATACAAGGTGATTTATTTATCACCTTATGTGACAATAATATCACTTTTACCTTGCAAAGTCAATAAAAAAGTGACAAATTTATCACCTTTGTGCATATACACAAATCGTGCCATATCTGCTAGTACACATTTATGTACACTGACAATAAAAAGAGCGGAACAAAGTCCGCTCATGAAATTATTCTATTTGTGAATTTGAACTTTCTTCATTGCTACTGTCGGTGTCGCTTTTATCTTCTGTGAATATCTCTTTGCATACAGCACTAAATTCATCGTCACGGAGTGATACTTTATTTTTTATCACGTCTGAAATGGTGAATTTTCTGTAGGTGAAGCCGTCATATACTATTAAAAAGGAAATGGTGTAGTTATCAGAGCCATGTTTGCCTTTTACTGTTACTGTGTAGTTGTGACCGTTCTTTGTGCAATCCCACTTTGCGTCCTCACCCAGATAAGAAGCTATGCACTCACCGATTATATTTGATGAATTTCCCGAAAAGTTGTCAAGACTCTGTACATAACTGTTCTGTGCAGATACGAGCATATAGTCGTTGTCTATTTTTATGCTCTGCGTAAAACCATTCATGAACAGTGCAGCTATAATGAAAAATCCACACATTATTGCTTTATAAAGCTCTCTGCCGCAAAGCTTTTCACGCTTATAAACATAAAAAGGCGTTAGCCATACCCATTTGAAAAGGTGTGCAGCATCAATGCCATGCTTTATAAGCTGTTTGCAATCTGCAATGGAACAGCCTATCATGAACATCGGAACAAGTATCCACAGGAACGCTCCTGCGGTGGCAGAGTTTGCATAGTTTTCAAGAAACAAGCCGATAAGCGGAACAAAGCATATAAACCATATCAGCCCATTGTTAAGGGACATTGCTTTGGCAGAGTTTGAGTTGCTTTCGGTCTGCGGTGCATTTATCGTAATATCCATTTTTTCCTCCGATTTTTTTAAGCTACCTATATTATATAATATTTTTTTCAAATAATCAATAGCCTATGTTTTTGTTTATTAGTAACAAAACAAATGTTCGGCTTTGCTCTGAAAAATGTTTAATTAATGTATTTACAAAATCGTTGACTTTGTGTTATAATATAATTTGCATGTAAAAAATTCTTCAGATCCGTAAGAAAGGAAATGAGAAATGGCAAATAAAAAGGAATATACAAATGAAGATATAGTATCCCTTAAGGGGGAGGACAGAGTAAGAAAGCGTCCTGCGGTAATATTCGGCTCTGACGGACTTGAGGGCTGTAAACATTCTGTTTTTGAAATTCTTTCAAACTCTATAGACGAGGCTCGTGACGGTCATGGCGATAAGATAATCGTTACAAAGTACAATGACGATTCTATCGAGGTGGAAGACTTCGGACGTGGTTGTCCTGTTGACTATAACCAGCGTGAGAAAAAATATAACTGGGAGCTTGTTTACTGCGAGCTTTATGCAGGTGGCAAGTATAATAATAACGGCGGAGATAACTATGAATATTCTTTGGGTCTTAACGGACTAGGTGCTTGTGCGACGCAGTATTCATCTGAGTTTATGGACGTCGAGGTTTTTCGTGACGGATATAAGTATGACCTGCACTTTGAAAAGGGAAGAAACGTTGGCGGTCTTAAAAAGGAAGAAACAAAGCAGAAAAAGACAGGTACAAAGACACATTGGCGACCTGACCTTGAAGTTTTCACTGATATAAAAATTGAGAACGAATATTTTGAGGACGTTCTGAAAAAGCAGGCTGTAGTAAACCCTAATATCACATTTATCCTGCGTATACAGCGTGAGAACAATTCTTTTGAAGAAAAGACGTTCTATTATGAGAATGGTATCGCTGATTATGTTGCAGAGATAGCGGGTGAAAAGCCTCTGACCTCGGTGCAGTTTTTCACAGGCGACCGCAAGGGTCGTGACCGTGAGGACAAGGACGATTACAAGGTAAAGCTTTCTGTGGCGTTCACTTTCTCTAATCAGGTAAAATGTCTTGAATATTATCACAATTCAAGCTTTCTGGAACATGGTGGCTCACCGGAGGACGCTGTGAAGAGTGCTTTCACATCTCAGATAAATGCTTATCTCAAAAGCAACAATAAGTATCTGAAAAACGAGAAGCCTATTACTTTTCAGGATATCGAGGATTGCTTGGTGCTTGTTTCAAGTTCGTTTTCTACACAGACTTCATATGCCAATCAGACAAAGAAAGCCATCACGAACAAGTTTATCAAGGAGTGCATGACAGAGTTCTTGAAGCACAATCTCGAGATATACTTTATTGAAAATCCTGACGAAGCGGTGAAGATAGCAGAGCAGGTTCTTGTAAACAAGAGAAGCCGTGAAAAGGCTGAGAAGTCAAGAATAGACCTGAAGAAAAAACTTGCAGGCTCTATCGACCTTTCAAATCAGGTGCAGAAATTCGTTGACTGCCGTTCTAAAGATCTTTCACAGCGTGAGCTGTATATAGTGGAGGGCGATTCGGCGCTCGGTTCTGTAAAAATGGCAAGAAATGCAGAGTTTCAGGCTGTTATCCCTGTGAGAGGAAAGATACTCAACTGTTTGAAAGCTGACTATGATAAGATTTTCAAGAACGAGATAATCACAGATCTTATAAAAGTCATAGGCTGCGGAGTTGAGGTCAAGACGGGCAAGAACAAGGAGATATCTATGTTCAATCTTGACAATCTCCGTTGGAACAAAATAGTTATTTGTACCGATGCCGATGTTGACGGCTTCCATATCAGAACGCTTATACTCACAATGCTTTACAGGCTCGTGCCGACCCTTATTGAAAAAGGATATGTTTATATTGCGGAGTCACCGCTCTTTGAGATAACGACTTCCGACAAGACTTACTTTGCGTATGACGAGAACGAAAAGACAAAGATACTCAAAATGATAGGCAATAAAAAGTTTGATATCCAGCGTTCAAAAGGTCTTGGCGAGAACGAGGCGGAGATGATGAGCCTTACGACAATGGACCCTGCCACAAGACGTCTTATAAAGATAGAGCCTGACGATATCGAGCAGACACAATGGATGTTCGATATGCTCTTGGGTGACGATCTGCAGGGAAGAAAAGATTTCATCACCAATAATGGTGTTGATTATCTTGACATGGCGGATATTTCATAAGCTGTTTGAGGGGAGAGCATTATGGACGCAATTTTTATATGGTCGTCTGCGCTTGTGATATGTGTTGGACTTCCATTGTTTTTCACAGTAATAAATGTTATAAGGCTTTTTGAGAATGCACCTAAAGAATTGGACAGACCGCTGTTTGATGTGCTGACGGTGGTAATCGGTTCGCTGCTGTCTTTTTTTGACCTTGACTGGTTAGGTCTTGGTGTTGAATATGATGTTCCTCTAACTGTTCATGGGGAATTTCATACACCCATAGCAGGGGAGTATAGGTTTGGTTTTTTCTTCCTGTTTTTTATAGCAATGGTGTGCATTGTACTGTTGAGTGTTATAACAAAGAGAAAACCGCCGTTGTTTGCGGCTATGCTCATTGCAGGGGTGTATATGGGCAATGTGCTTGATATACTGCTGGTGATACAGCTTTTGAAGAATATGGATAACTTTTTCACGGTGATGATGTTGGTTTTTCCAATGAATTATATGCTTATGTCCGTAAGGCTCATTCGCCGTGAAATAAAGGCGCAGACGGGATATCTCAGTAATTCGGCGGAGAAAAGCGGCTTTATGGGTTGGCTTAATAAGCTTCTCACAAAAAGCCTTTGTTGGTATCTTATCAGCTTTGTGGCAATGATACCGCTCCTTGCGGTGATGCTTTTGATACTTGTTTTATTTGGACAGCGCCCTGACAGCATAGTAAAGGCTTTCACGGAAACAGCCGATTGGACGTTTTCTCAGCAGATACCTCCGCCGCCTGATTACTCCCAAGGGCATTATCTTTGCACAGTTGCGGCAGGGGGACACGCTAAGCTTGTCAAACCTCAGCGAATGGGTCTGCGGCGTGGGGATAAGATAGTTGTGAACAGACAGCTTTGTGTTGCAAACGCATTTGAAGAGCTTATACAGGATAAGCTTCCACGTTTTCACAAATGTGTGAGAAGCTTTTACGATAAACACGGATATCCCATTTCACAGCATATATCGACGAAATTGCGTGCTGATGTGGTCTATATCCTTATGAAACCACTTGAATTTATTTTTATTGCGGTGCTGTATATGTTTGACGCCGATCCCGAAAGCAGGATCGCTATGCAGTATACAGGCAAAAAGTGCACCGACCTTACGAACTTTATGAAAGGATAGATTTTATGGCAAGAAAAAAGGCAGAGCCTAAAAAGACTGCTAAACCAAATAACAACGCATATATCGAGGGTGCAGGACTTGTTGCAGATGAAAAGATAACAATGTCTCTTGAAAAGAACTATATGCCATATGCCATGAGCGTTTTGGTATCAAGAGCGTTCCCTGAGATAGACGGCTTTAAGCCCTCACACAGAAAACTGCTTTATACCATGTATAAAATGGGACTTTTAAACGGAAAGCTCACAAAGTCTGCCAATATCGTTGGTGCGACCATGAGGCTCAATCCTCACGGCGACGGTGCTATATATGAAACCATGGTAAGACTTTCACAGGGCAATGAAGCGCTTTTGCACCCATATGTAATGAGCAAGGGTAACTTCGGTAAGGCATATTCAAGAGATATGGCGTATGCTGCCTCTCGATACACTGAGGCAAAGCTCATGCCTATCTGTCAGGAGCTTTTCGGAGATATAGATAAGGATACCGTGGATTTTGTCCCTAACTATGACAACACGACCACAGAGCCGACCTTGCTTCCTGCTACTTACCCGTCAATACTTGTTAATGCAAATGTTGGTATCGGTGTTTCTATGGCTTCATCAGTTTGTCCGTTCAATCTCAGCGAGGTTTGTGAAACAACTATCGGACTTATGAAAAATCCTGATTTCAACGCTCTTGAAACGCTGAAGGGACCTGACTTTCCGGGCGGTGCTTCACTTCTCTATGATGAGGAGGAGCTTGATAAGATATACCGCACAGGAAAAGGCTCTGTAAAGCTGAGAGCAAAATATCAGTATGACAAGGAGTCAAGGTGTCTTGAGATCGTTGAGATACCTGCCACTACCACAGTTGAAGCAATAATCGAGAAGATAATTGCTCTCGTTAAGGCAGGCAAGATAAGAGAGGTATCATATATCCGTGATGAAACGGACATCAACGGTCTGAAAATAGGTATAGATATCAAAAAGGGCGTAGACCCTGACAAGCTTATGCAAAAGCTTTATAAGCTGACGCCGCTTCAGGACTCGTATTCATGCAATTTCTATATACTTGTTCACGGCTATCCAAGAATAATGGGCGTTTATGATATAATTAAAGAATGGGTAGCGTTCAGAATGGATTGCGTTCGACGCAGAACAAGCTTTGACCTTGCAAAGAAGAAAGACAAGCTCCACCTTCTGAAAGGTCTTGGAAAGATACTTCTTGATATAGACAAGGCTATAAAGATAATCAGAGAAACGGAAGAAGAAACAGAGGTCGTTCCTAACCTTATGGTTGGCTTCGGCATTGACGAGATACAGGCTGATTATGTGGCTGAAATAAAGCTCAGACACCTTAACCGTGAGTATATCCTCAAAAGAACTGCCGAAACTGAGGATCTTGAAAAAGCTATTGCAGAGCTTGAAGATATTCTTGGAAGCGACAGAAAAATAAAGAATATCATCATTTCCGAATTAAAGGAAGTTTCAAAGAAGTATGGTCAGCCAAGAAAAACTCAGTTCTATTATAAGACTGATATCGAGGAGATAGACATAGAGGACGATATCCCTGACTATGCCTGCAAGTTTTTCCTATCTCAAAGCGGTTATTTCAAGAAATGTACTCCGCAATCACTGAGAATGGCAAGCGAGCAGAAGTATAAAGAGGGCGACGGTCCGCTTCAGGAAATGGAAAGCACCAACAAAACGGAGCTTCTGTTCTTCTCTGACAAGGCGGCTGTGTATAAGACCAAGGTATCGCAGTTTGCCGACACAAAGGCAAGCTCTCTTGGCGACTATATTCCTGCAAAGCTTGGTTTTGATGACGGTGAGGGCGTTGTGTCCATGGTGAATACTGTAGATTATTCGGGCTATATGATATTCTGTTTTGAAAACGGAAAGGTGGCAAAAGTGCCGCTCAATGCCTATGAAACAAAGACCAACAGAAAGAAGCTTGCCAATGCTTATTCTGCAAAGGCTAAGCTTGTGGGAATGTTCTTTGTGCTGGATAACGCTGAGATAATGCTTCGAACAACTAACGGCAGAGCAATGATATTTGATACTGCACTTCTTATGCCTAAGTCCACGAGAGATACTATAGGTGTTCAGGTCATGACACTTAAAGCGAAGAATGCAGTTGTTGATAAGGCATTTATCGTTGACGGTGAGACAGCAGCAGGCCTTTCAAAATATCGCAGCAAAACGATACCTGTTGCAGGCTGTTTTGCAAAGGATATCGAAGACCCTGACCAGATGCACTTCTGATATACGTTTTTTACAGCGGATAGACTTCTGTCCGCTGTTTTTCGTTTGTTGACTTTTTACAGAGATTATGGTATACTTGTTTTGAAAAAGTGTGCAAATGCACGGATGTTGCAAAAGGGAGTTGTTTTTATGGAGTGTCCTAAATGCCACAAGTCAGTTGACGATGATGACATTTTCTGTCCTAACTGTGACACAAGATTAAGACCAGACAAAAATACATCTATCATGAAGCGTTTCAAAAAGCAGAATAAACCGCTAAATGTGGAAATAGTGGGTGAGAAAAAACATAAATTGTCTGAAAGCAAGCTCAAGCTTATTCTTATAACGGTGGCGGTAGTGCTTCTTGTGGTGCTTGTCGTCCTTATCGTTGTGAATATTATAAGCGGAAAGGGTGAAAACACCGCTGAGAGTATTTCTGAATATATCGGCGTAGATGTTGCAAAGGCTCAGAAAAAGCTTGATATGCACTTTAAGGACGAATCAGCTTTTCAGGGAGTGAACAATGCACTGAATTTTGATTATATCATTGAGTCTGATGACAGTGTTAATGTTGATGGCATAAATTATCCTGAATGGGCAGCGCTTGTTACTGTTGATGATGAAGAACGTATACAAACTGTAAAATATTCAAATTTCAAGGTGCTTAAAAACAATGCAAACGGTGAAAAAAAGAGTAAAGCTATCGACCTTGATAAGTTTGAACAAGGAGCAAAGTGGAGTAGCTTGTCAGATGCCATAGACCTTGAATATTACGGCATCGTATGGTCAAAAGACACTAAAAATTATATATATCGCTATTGGTATGAGAATGACGCAGGCGATGATCAGCCTGTGGTGCTTAATGTAACGTTCGATACGGATAATAAGTATCTGTATTATTCTTCTACGCTTATTTATCCTGAGTATCTGTAAAAGGGTCATAATGTTACAAAAGAAATACAAATTGTTGCGTAAATTCTACAATTTCACAAAAAAACTTGACTTATGCTCGGTTTGTTGCTAATATAAATTGATGAATAACGTAAAAAGGAGGTTCGGTATGGATCCTAGTACTAAATTATGTATGGGCTGTATGAACGAACTTGGTTCTGACGGTCGCTGTCATTATTGTAACTATACCGACGATATCCCGCATTTACAGGCTTATCTTGCACCGAGAACAGTGCTTGACAACAGATATATAGTTGGAAAAATGCTTTCATATAATGGTGAGGGTGCGTCTTACATTTGCTACGATATGGTTGGCAAATGCAAGTGTGTGGCAAGAGAGTATATGCCTGACACTCTTTGCGAAAGAGATAGCGAAAGCCAGCGGCTTGTGGTGAATCCGGATTGTCTGGCTAAGTATAAGACATTTATGTCTGAGTTTGCGGACGTGAACAAAGTTCTTTCACGCATGAGAAATCTTCAGCATATCGCCACGGCAAAGGATATGTTTTGCGAGAATAATACGACCTACGTCATACTCGAATATGTGGAGGGCGTGACGCTAAAGAAATTTTTACAGTCAAATACAGGCTTTCTCACATGGGAACAGGTCAAAAAGCTTTTTGTGCCATTGTTTACAACATTGAGCATTATACATAATGCAGGTATCATACACAGGGGAATATCTCCTGAAAATATTATTGTTACAACTGATTGTGAGCTTAAACTTACAGGCTTTTGCATAAGTTCTATAAGAACATCTAATACAGGGCTTTCTCCTGAATTCTATTCAGGATATACCGCCCCTGAGCAATATTCTTCGTTAGAATGGCAGGGCACATGGACCGACGTTTATGCGCTTGCAGCAGTTCTTTATAGAATACTAACAGGCTGTATGCCCCTTGACGCTTATACCCGTACTAAGAATGATACGATGGTCGAAGCTTGCAGAGTCAATCCGAGAATACCACAGCATATCTCACGAGTTCTTTCAAGAGCTATGAGAGTTCGTGGCGAAGAAAGAATACAGACAGTTTCAGAGCTTGTTACTGCACTTTTTGAGCAGCATACAACGCATATGGAACACCCTAAGGGTTCAACTCAGACTATTCCTATACAGCATGTTCCAAGACAAAGAACGCAGTCAAGGCAAGTGCCACAGCAGACTCGTGAGGAAGAAAAGCCTAAGAATAAAACGGCTACGATAATAGGCTGGACGGTGCTTGTGATAGTGCTTTTGCTTTCAGTTTTTCTGCTATATGAGTTGTTTTCAGGTCCGTCGGACAGCAATAATGATTCGTCTGAGGATAAGGTCATTTCTTCTGATGATGCAGATGGAGTTGACAGCGAGGTATTCGTTTACAGCACCACAGTTGCTACGCCTAAGGTGACTGATACTGAAAGTCAGTCAGAATATGGCTATGGCGCTATAATGCCTAACGTTGTGGGTCTGGAATACAATACTGTTGTAAAACAGCTTGGTGAGGATTTTACTATCAAGGCTGAATATTATTATTCTGATGTTGACGATAAGGACGTTGTTAAAGAGCAGAGCATACCAGAGGGTACTGATTTTGATCCGTCTTTGAAAAATGAGCTTGTTCTTAAAGTATGTGCAGGCCCTGAAAATGTTCCTGTCCCTGATTTCTCTGGCCTGTCAAAGAAGGCTTACCTTGAGCTGCTTGATTCTTATAATATCAAGTATAAGGTCGTTACCGATTTCTCAAGCTCTGTTTCTGCAGGATATGTTATGGCGACAAGCGTTAATGTTGGAAACACTGTGAATGTTAAAAATGGCGACGTGCTTACAGTTACAGTTTCCGCTGGTCTTGTGACTACTACGACCACTACAACAAAGACAACAGAGCCTAAGCCTGATACGAACACAGGCAGCTCTTCTGAAACAACACCAGCTCCGGCTGTTGTGCCTGCTGAATAACGAAAACGTTTAATAAAATGTTAAAAAATAAACAAAGCCCTTGACAATTCAGGGGCTTTGTGCTATGCTCATTATAGATTATTAGGAAAGTAACAGGATAAGTTGTTTCCTGGTTTGGAGGTATTTTACATGGCTAAGAAAATTGGTGTACTTACCAGCGGAGGAGATGCTCCGGGAATGAACGCTGCTGTCAGAGCAGTATGCAGAGCTGGTCTTGCAAAGGGTATGGAAGTCGTAGGTATCCTCAGGGGATATAACGGCCTTCTTAACGGTGAAGTTATTGAGATGAATGCAAGAACTGTTTCAGGCATAATCCAGAGAGGCGGTACTTGCCTTTACACAGCAAGATGTCCTGAATTCAGAGATATCGAGGGCGTAAAGAAGGGCAGAGATAAGTGCCTTGAAATGGGTCTTGACGGTATCGTAGTTATCGGTGGTGACGGTTCATTCAGAGGTGCGGCTGACCTTTCAGCACAGGGTATCCCATGTATCGGTCTGCCTGGTACTATAGACAACGATATTTCATGCACAGAATATACTATCGGTTATGACACAGCTATGAACACAGCTATGGAAATGATCGATAAGATCAGAGATACAGCACAGTCACATGACAGATGTTCAGTAGTTGAGGTAATGGGCAGAAACGCTGGTTACATTGCTATCAACGTTGCTGCTGCTGTAGGCGCTGAGGCTGTTATCACACCTGAGAAGCCTTATGACCTCAATGCTATCGCTCAGAAAATGGAGCAAACAAAGAAGTCAGGCAAGACACATTTCATCATCGTGGTTGCTGAGGGCGTTGGCAAGACAGAGTATATCACAAGAACTCTTCAGGATCTTACTGGTATCGAGTCAAGAGCTACTATTCTCGGCCACGTTCAGAGAGGCGGCTCTCCTACAGTAAGAGATAGAGTTGTTGCAACTGAAATGGGTTATCACGCTGTTGAACTGCTTGAACAGGGCATTGGCAACAGAGTTGTTGGTATGAAGGACAACAAGATATATGATGTAGATATTCAGGAAGCGCTTTCAATGAAGAAGCCTTTCGAGGATGAACTTTACAAGATCCTCAATGAAACTGCATTCTAATTTTTTACGAGGTCTGAGTCTTTAAGACTTTGACATATTACAGAGTAGAAAACTGAGCGTTAAGTGTCCGTCGGACGGGGAGTTGCCGTCGGAACGAAAAAGGCAGAACCTTTGCGGTTCAGTTTTCGCATCCCGCTGAATGTGTAATTGAAGCTTTTTATAGCGGCTCTGCACATCCCGCATGGGTAGTGTGCAGAGCTGTTTTTATGCTCCGTTATGCACAAAGCGATAAGCTCGCAGAATAAGGAGGTAAATTTATGAAGAGCTTCGGAAGAATGTTCTATGACTCTTTCAAGTCACTGAAAGATCTTAGAACATTGACAACAACTGGAATATTGATAGCATTGGCGTTTGCTATCAGATCATTTTCCATTGAGGTAACGCCTGACTTGAGGATCGGTTTCACATTTCTTGCGACCTGTACTATAGGTATGCTTTACGGACCTGTGGTATGCGGAATGTCTACATTTGTCCTTGACTTTCTGGGATACATAGTGCAGAACAAATCCCCGAGAGCCTACAGCCCACAGCTTGCAATGGTAGTTATTATTTCAGGTATCATCTACGGCTGTCTGTTGTATAAGTGCGATTTTAACAACAAAAAGCTTCAAAGCTACATAAGGATCGCAATTGCAAGAGGAAGTGTTATACTTTTCTGTAATATAGGACTTAATTCTTATTTCCTGTATACACTTTATGTAAACAAGACTTTTGGCATCACAAACCTCAACAAAGAAGGAATGAGTGGTTTTCTCACATACTGCACACCGAGAATAGCGAAAAATCTTATCCAGCTCCCTGTGGATCTGATCTTGCTCATGATATTCCTGCCTGCTGTGAAGTTTGCTTATGAAAAAGTAAGAACACAGTTTGGACATAAAGCGACAAATACATGATTTAAAGCAGCGGCAGAAATGTCGCTGCTTTTTGCGTGAAAATATACAATAAAAATGGGGTGATAATGTGAAATTTAGGTGAAACACTTGAAATCCGTTGAGATTTAGTGTATAATTAAAATTAAGTTATTTTTAGGGCAGGCTTCTGCCTTTTATTCAGAAAGGTCTTGAGTGTATGATAAATGTTGGTTTTATCGGTGCAGGAAATATGGGCTATGCTATCATGAAAGGCATTGCAGGCAGTAAAATGGGTAAGGATATTCAGCTTTACGCTTTTGATAAATATGCTCCGATACTTGATAGACTTGACGAGCTTGGAACAGTAAAATGTTCAGGCTGTGCAGAGGTAGTTGAAAAGTCAGAATATGTTTTTCTTGCAATTAAGCCTCAGCAAATTGACGAGGTGCTTGATGAGATAGCTCCTGCGGTAACGAAAGATACGGTCATAGTTTCTATCTGCGCAGGCATTACAGATGATTATATCGCTTCAAAAACTGTGACTGGCGCAAAGGTAGTCCTTGTTATGCCAAACACGCCTCTTCTTCTTGGGGAGGGCGCAACTGCTCTTTCGCGCTCTGACAGCGTAACAGATGAGGAGTTTGAGCTTGTTTGTAATATCTTTGGCTCATGTGGTATGTATGCCGTCATATCAAAGGATAAAATGAAAGAGATAATTGCAATAAACGGCTCATCTCCTGCTTTTATCTATCTGTATGCTCAGGCATTCGTAGAGTATGCAAAGAGCGTTGATATTGATGAAACAGTTGCAAGAGATCTTTTTGCAAAGTCGCTTATCGGCTCTGCTAAAATGATAACTGACAGTGGCAAGTCACTTGACGAGCTTATTGAAATGGTATCATCAAAGGGTGGCACAACTATCGCTGGTCTTGAAAAGCTCCGTGAGGGCGGTCTGCCAAAGGCTGTTGAGGACTGCTGTAAGGCTTGCACTAAGAGAGCTTACGAGCTTTCAAAATAGTTATTTTTTCTGCATCGTGGCATATACATTACTCAAAGGAGTGATGTATAATGAACAGCGGGACAGGCATATACAAAAGCGGAGTTCTTGCATTTTTTGCAGGAGCTATCCTGATTGGTGCGCTTTTGGGTGCTGTTACTTTTTGCTTTATGGGCAGCGACGAGCTTTCAATGCTGTCGGTGTTTTCAAACAGCTTCGTTGACGTGAGGTCGTCAGGTGATCTTGAAGAAATACTTGTGAGGTCTTTTTTCAGTTCGACTGTTTTTTTAGCGGTTGTGTTTTTGTCAGGTTTTTCTTCATTTGGACAGCCTTTAGCTGTTGCAGTATTGCTGTTGCGTGGCATGGGCTGGGGTGTTGCAATGTCTCAGCTTTACAGCATTTACGGCGGACATGGTGCATTACTTTCAGCGATGTTTGTACTTCTTCCTGCGGTCATAACAGCGGCGGTACTTATGATAGCCGCAAGGGAAGCTGTTGCTATGTCAAATATCCTGCTGTGCATTGTTTTTTCTGAAGGACAGCATAGCGGTCTGCGACAGACGGTGCGGTTTTATGCTGTTAAGTTTCTTGTGCTTGAAGCGGCGGCGGCTGTTGCGGCTGCGCTTGAATGTCTGCTGACGATTATTTTTGCAGGACGAATTTAGTATACAGTATACAAAGAATGAAATAAAATTCGGGGCAATTTCGGGGACTATTAATTTTAAGGAGCAGTGTAATGTCTTTATTTGGTAATTACAATACCCCTGGCAGAGGTGTGCTTAAAGCACCTCAGGAGAAAAAGGGTATTTTTAAGTTTTTTGAAGTCTATGGCAGGCATATGTGGAAGCTTATGGAGCTTAATTTGCTGTATTTCGTTTTCTGCATACCGCTGACGCTTATGGTTATACTTATGCTTATGACATCAAATCCAATATGGCTCTTACTGGCGATACCGTCAGTATTGGTAGGACCTGCAACGGCTGCAATGACAAAGGTTTGCCGAAATTATTCTCAGGAAAGAAATGCGTTTTTGCTACATGATTTCTGGGATTCTTTCAAGAAGAATTTCAAGCAGGGCACTATCATGGGTGCCATAGACATCATCTTCGCTATAGGATTTATGGTCGGGATCCCAATGTATAAATATTGGGCAGAGCAGAACTCCATGATATATATTCCGTTTGTTATCTGCATAAGCTGTCTTATCGTATTCTTCATGATGCACTTTTACATCTATCTTATGATAAGCTCCACTAACCTTAACATGAAGCAGATAATAAAGAACTCGTTTTATCTTGTGAGTCTTGGCATAAAGCAGTCTCTTTGGTCACTTCTGGTATCGCTTATCGTTATTGTTATGATGTATCTTTTCCTGCCGTATTCTCTGTTCATATTGCCATTTTGGCCTCTTTCGTTCATATGCTTCGTGACTTGCTTCAATTGTTATCCTGTTATCAGAAAACACGTTATCCAGCCTTACTACGATCAGCGTGGTGAAAGCAATCCTGAGTTTGCATATAAGGATGCAGACCCTGACGAACAGCTCTTTGAGGATAGAGCAGCGGAAGAAACTCCTGTCAAGACCAAGGAGAGCAGAAAAAAAGGCAAAACAATCTCATAAAAAACATAAGGACAGCTCGTTTGAACTGTCCTTTGTTTATGCTAATTATTTTTCGATCTCGCCAAGTGAAAGCGCTTTGAGATAAGCGTTTATGAAACCGTCAAGGTCGCCGTCCATAACAGCGTTTACATTGCTGTTTTCAAAACCCGTTCTGTGATCTTTTACAAGAGTGTATGGCATGAAAACATAGGAACGTATCTGAGCGCCCCATGCGATTTCTTTCTGAACACCCTTGATATCCTCTATCTTCTCTAGATGTTCACGCTCTTTTATTTTGATAAGCTCTGCTTTGAGCATTTTCATTGCATAATCCCTGTTCTGGAACTGTGAACGCTGTGTCTGGCATGATGTAACGATGCCTGTTGGTATGTGGGTAAGTCTTACGGCTGATGAGGTTTTGTTGATGTGCTGTCCGCCTGCACCGCTTGCACGATAAACGTCCATTTTAATGTCCTCAGGACGGATATCTACTTCGATTGTATCGTCTATTTCAGGCATAACGTCCACCGCTGAGAATGACGTGTGTCTGCTTCCTGAGCTGTCGAAAGGTGAGATACGCACAAGTCTGTGTATTCCTGCTTCGCTTTTAAGATAGCCATAAGCGTTTTCACCCTCCACGATAACGGAGGCACTCTTCATGCCAGCCTCTGAACCCTCGAGATAATCAAGAGTAGTCATTTTGAAGCCGTGGCTTTCACACCATTTGTGATACATCCTGAAAAGCATTTCGCTCCAATCCTGCGCCTCAGTTCCGCCTGCTCCTGCATGAAAGTTGATGATAGCGTTGTTGTGATCATACTCGCCTGTGAGCAGAGTGTCAAGCTGTGCGGCGTCAAGACCCTCTTTTAGAGTTTTAAGCTCAGACTGTATTTCGTCGATCATGTCCTCGTCACCCTCATCGGCTGCCATTTCAATAAGCACTTCGATATCCTCAAATGACGACTTGAATTTATTGTATTTTTCCAGTTTACCCTCAAGATTTCTTGTTTCCTGCAAAACCTTCTGCGATTTTTCCATGTCGTCCCAAAAATTAGGCTCTGCGGCTTTTTCGTGAAGCTCCGCGATCCTTTCCTGAGAACGTTCAATATCGTATACGTCATGCAGCTCGCTGATGATAGGTCTAAGAGCTTCAAGCTCTGACTTTAAGTTTTCTAAAAATACCATATCTTTTTCTCCTTATTTTATATCATTATATATTATAAAACTTTTTTTGTGAAAAGTAAAGGAAAAATATAAAAAAACTATAGCATTTTCCTGAAAGTTGTGCTATAATGTTATTTAAAGGCTTTAAGAAGCCTGTTTCAGCAAGAAAGGAAACCTGATATGGCTAATTATACAGGAAAAAAATGCTTTTCCTGCGGAGAAGTATTCAAAGATGGTGACGATATAGTTGTATGTCCTGAGTGTGGCACGCCTTATCATCGTGAGTGTTATCTCAAAGAAGGAAAGTGCATAAATGACGCTTTGCATGAAAGTGGTCAGAGCTGGGAGCAAACTCAGGAGAGTGTAGAAAGTGAGAATATACGCTGTATACGCTGCGGTTTTGAAAATCCGCCTGACAAGCTATTTTGTGAAAAGTGCGGAACACCGCTTACGAAAAATGACACTGAGGAACGTCCATTTAACGATATGGATACGCAAAATAACGCTCAGCAGACCGGCCCTGACGGACAGCCTTACGGTCCGTTTGGCAGACAGGTTGTATTTGATAAGGACTCAGATCTTGAAGGCATTAAACTAGATGACTATGCAAAATTTGTAAAGACAAATCCGCTCATATTTTTGTCTAACTTTATACGTTTTGGTAAATTTGGTGGAAAGATTTCCATAAACTTTGCTGCTTTCCTTTTTCCACACCTGTATTTTCTGTTTAGAAAAATGAATCTTGTGGGTATTATCATGCTTGTGGCTACGGCACTGCTCAATATTCCTACTGCGATAGAATATCTTAGTGCAGGAACAATGGGTTTCTCGCTTGATATCGGCATCGATGTGACCGGAAGGGTTTTTCAGGGCATTTCCGCTGCTACATGGTATGTTTCAATGGCACTTCAGTTTGTGGCAGGCTTTTTCGGCAATTATATGTATTATAAGTTCGCACAAAAAAAGATCCGTGAGATAAGGTCGGAGGACGGCACTGAGCAGGAGATAGCCGAAAAGATAGTAGCAAAGGGCGGTACATCATGGGGGGCTGTTATTCTTGGCTTTGCCGTTTATTCTGCGATAGTTGTGTTTGGCATTTTTGGTGTTACAAAGATATTTGCATGATTTTACAAAAAGTTCATAAAAAAACGCAAGTGACACTTGACAGATAATCGGTCTTGTGTTATAATAATTGAGTTATCCTTGCTTGTGCAAATTGCGGCACAGGCGAAATCCAAAAGGAGGTGCAAATGCAATGGCAAAAATTAATGAGTCTTATGAGGCTATGGTAATTTTCAGCTCTAAGCTTGACGAGGAGGCTGTAAACACACTCACAGCTAAGTTCAATGACTTGATCGAGGCTAACGCAAGTGACGTTACACTTAGTAACTGGGGCAAGCGTAAGCTGGCTTATGCTATCAATTATGAAACAGAAGGTACTTATGTACTGTGGTCATTCACATCTACGCCTGAGTTTCCAGCTGAGCTTGAGAGAATTCTTGGTATCACAGACGGCGTGATCCGTTTCTTAGTAACGGTCAAGTAAAACTGCGAAAGAGGGAAAAGTTATGCTTAACAGAGTTATTTTAATGGGTAGGATCACTCAGGATCTTGAAGTAAGACAGACTCCTAGTGGAAATGCAGTTTTGAGATTCAATGTTGCAGTTGACAGACCAGTTCGTCAGGGTGCTGAAAAGCAGACTGATTTTATTACTTGCACTGCTTGGGGGCAGAGAGCTGAATTTATCAACAGATACTTTTCAAAGGGCAGAATGATCGCTCT
The DNA here is from genome assembly GCF_018917825.1 of Ruminococcus sp. MSJ-25. Classification (NCBI taxonomy): domain Bacteria; kingdom Bacillati; phylum Bacillota; class Clostridia; order Eubacteriales; family Oscillospiraceae; genus Ruminococcus; species Ruminococcus sp. MSJ-25. Next base: position 7,000 of record NZ_JAHLPI010000006.1, on the reverse strand, counting down.
TGAAGGTCAGATAAGAACAGGTTCTTATGATGACAAGAATGGTGTAAAGCATTATACAACTGAGGTCAATGTTGACAGTGTGTCTTTCACAGGTGAACCAAAACAGCAGGGAGCAGGTAACTATTCCAATAACTACGGAAATGGTGGTTATCAGCAGAATAATTACCAGCAGAACAATGGTGGATATTCACAGCCTGCAAACAATTCTAATCAGAATAACTATAACAATGCTCCATCAAATGACGCTTTGTCCATTGGTGACCTTGATGATTTTGAAGAAGTATTGACCGATGACGGAGTACCGTTCTAAGCAGAGGAGTTTTGAAAAAATATTTCTCTAAGGAGGGAAATTTACCATGGAAAAGGAAAGAAATACAAGCAGACCAATGAAGAGAGGTCGTAAGAAGGTTTGTATGTTCTGTGCAGACAGAGCTGAAAAGATCGACTATAAGGATATCGCAAAGCTTAGAAAGTGCATGACAGAGAGAGCTAAGATCCTCCCTAGACGTGTAACTGGCACTTGTGCTTATCATCAGAGAGAACTTACAACAGCTATCAAGAGAGCACGTCATGTGGCACTTCTTCCATATGTAGCTGACTAATAGTGTTTTCTATTTTGAGGTACCTTTATAGGTGCCTCTTTTTGTTAAGGGGAAGTTTCTGAGTGGGGCTTGCAAATGTATCATAAATGTGATATTATATACTAAAGCTGTATAACAAAGCATTACAGTATTTGTAAAGCTGTAAGGAAATGGAGCAACTATGAAAGATAAAACTGATGTTAAAATAAATAATATTATGCCGTGTGTTCCAACGAGAGATCTGGTAGTTTTTCCTGGAATGTCTATGCATTTTGATGTTGGCAGACCAAGAACTATAAAGAGCATGAAAAATGCCATGGACGGCGATCGACTTGTTTTTCTTTGTGCGCAAAAAGACGTTTATCTTGAAATGCCTGAAAAAAAGGATATGTTCAAGGTGGGTACTGTAGCAAAGGTAAGACAGATCGTTAAAGCACCTGATGGAATATACAGATGCTATGTAGAAGGTCTGCGTAAAGCGAGACTTGCTGAGTTTTATCAGTATGATGATTGCTATGAAGCTGATGTAAGACTTGTACCAAATTATTCAAAGGATAGGCTTGACGATGACGAACAACTTGCTGTTTTTCGTTCGGTCTTAGATGAGTTTGAAGAGTATGTTAAGGTGGTTCCTAAAATGCCTGAAGAGCTTTATGCCCAGATACTCGGTTCTAAAACGCCTGTTCAACTTTTTGAAAGTTTGGCATTTAATATTCCATTAGCTTTTACTGACAGACAGTCGCTTCTTGAAGCCCCATCTGTTTTAGATAAGCTAATTCTTATGATCACTATGCTTTCACGAGAGACCAATGTTTTATCTCTTGAAAGAAGGATACATAGTCAGGTCCATTCTCAGATAGAAGAAAGTCAGCGCGAATACTATATTCGTGAGCAGATCAAGGCGTTACAGAATGAGTTGGGCGAAAATGAAGACGGCTCAGATGTAAATGAGATCGATGATTACACACATAGGATAGATTCACTTGTATTGTCCGAAGAAGTTCGTGATAAGCTTATGGGCGAGGTCAGAAAGCTTTCCAAGATGGGTATGATGTCACAGGAGGGTGTTGTGCTGAGAAATTATCTCGACACAGTGCTTGCATTGCCGTGGAATGCTGTCACAAAGGATAGGACAGATGTTAAAAAGGCAAAGCAGATACTTGACAAGGATCACTATGGCATGGCAAAGGTCAAGGATAGAATACTTGAAAATCTTGCTGTAAGAGCGCTTACTCCTGATGTCAAAGGGCAGATCCTCTGTCTTGTTGGTCCTCCAGGCGTTGGTAAAACTTCAGTGGCAAAGTCTGTCGCGAGAGCACTTAATCGAAACTTTGTAAGGGTCTCATTGGGCGGTGTTAAGGACGAAAGTGATATCAGAGGTCACAGAAAGACGTATGTTGGTGCAATGCCAGGAAGAATAATGAATGCCATGAAGCTTGCAGGAAGTAAAAATCCTGTTGTTCTTCTTGATGAGATAGACAAGATGAGCAATGATTTCAGAGGCGATCCATCGTCTGCTATGCTTGAGGTTCTTGACAGCGAGCAGAATAATGCTTTCAGAGATCACTATATTGAAGTGCCGTTTGACCTAAGTGATGTGCTGTTTATTACAACTGCAAATACTCTCGATACTGTTCAAGCACCTCTTCTCGACCGTATGGAGGTCATAGAGTTGTCTAGCTACACTAGGGAGGAGAAGTTCCATATTGCAAAGGAACATCTTATTAAAAAGCAGGAAGGTAAGAACGGTCTTAAAGCATCTCAGATACGCATCTGCAATGATGCTATCTATAAGCTTATAGACAGCTACACAAGAGAGGCTGGCGTGAGAAATCTTGAAAGACAGATAGGCTCGCTTTGCCGAAAGGCTGCTAAGGAGATAGTTGAAGACGGCGTTAAGAAAGTTACTTTCAAGGCGGATAATCTTGAAAAATATCTTGGTCATGAGAAATATCTCCCTGATGTTGTATCAGATAAAGATGCTGTTGGCTCTGTAAATGGTCTGGCATGGACGTCAGTGGGCGGAGTTGTCATGCCTTTGGAAGTCCTTGTACTTGACGGAAAGGGCAGAATAGAGCTTACAGGCTCACTTGGCGACGTTATGAAGGAGTCTGCAAAGATTGCTGTAAGCTATTGCAGAAGCGTTGCTGACAAATATGGCATCGATAAAGACTTTTACGAGAAAAAAGATTTGCATATACACGCTCCAGAGGGTGCTGTGCCTAAGGACGGTCCATCTGCAGGTGTTACCATGATAACGGGCATTATCTCTGCATTGGGTAATATAAAAGTACGCAGTGACGTTGCTATGACAGGCGAGATAACTCTTAGCGGCAAAGTACTGCCTATAGGCGGTCTCCGTGAAAAGACTATGGCTGCATACAAGGCGGGGGTCAAGACTATCATAGTGCCTTTTGCTAACAAGGGCGATCTTGATGACGTTGACGATACAGTAAAGCTTTGTTGCGAGTTCGTGTTCGCAAAGACTATTCAGGATGTGCTTGACATTGCACTTGTTCCAAACAGCAAAAATAATGTTCCGCTTGAACTTCTAAGCAAGAACGAGCCGGAGCGAAAAAAATTAACGGTATAGAAAGGGCGCCTATGAATTATAACAAAGCAGAATTTTATACTTCATTTGGAAAATTCTCGCAGATACCTAAGTCTGACAGACTTGAATTTGCCTTTTCCGGCAGGTCGAATGTGGGGAAGTCGTCGCTGATAAACAAGCTTCTTAACAGAAAAAACTTGGCGAGAGTAAGCTCTATGCCGGGTAAAACTGTTACAATAAACTTCTTTTCTGTGGAGAATATCTATATCGTTGATCTGCCTGGATATGGCTATGCCAGCGTATCAAAGTCTGAGAAAAGGCAGTGGGGCAGTCTTATAGGCGGCTATCTTGACGACGGCAGCAGACAGCTTGCTCTTGTTTTTCAGCTTGTGGATATGCGTCACCCACCGAGCAAAGACGATCTGATGATGATAAATTATCTTATTGACGCTGAGATACCATTTATAATCGTGTTCACCAAGGCGGATAAGCTCAAGCCTAACGCCAGAAAAGCACGTATGGAAGCTTTCAAGACAGAGATACCATGCTTTGAGGACATCACCTGTGTGGAGTTCTCTGCGATCACAGGAGAGGGCGTAGATGAACTGAGGGCAATAATAGACGATATATCCGAGGGGGCTGAGATAACGCCGCCAGAGAAACTAGAAAGCGATACAGAGGACGAAGAAGAGGAATATTACGATGATAAAGAGGATATTTCTGATGAGCCGAAGTCATTCGGCGGTTTTCTAACGCCTAATAGAAGAAAAAATTAAGAGTAAGTAAATAAAAAATTCATAATTCTCCTTTACATTTTTCATGACTTGTGTTAAAATATATTTATGGTTTAACACTTTACACCATGAAACGTAAAGGAGATTTTTTTCATGAAAGAGAAACTTGAGATCAAAAATTTAGACGATCTTTATGAAGCAGTGCTTTGTCTTGAAACTGTCGAGGAATGCAGGTTGTTTTTTAAAGATCTTTGCACTATACCTGAGCTGAAAGCACTTTCGCAGCGTTTTCAGGTTGCAAAAATGCTTACAAAGGATCATGTTTACAGCGATATAGTAAACGAAACAGGTGCTTCAACGGCAACTATAAGTCGTGTAAACCGCTCGCTTTCTTATGACGGCTCAGGCGGATATAATATCGTTTTTGACAGATTGGATAAGAAGGAAGATAAGTAATGAGCGGATACGGCAGATTTGCCTGTTACTATGATAAGCTTACAGAGAATGTCGATTACGGAAAAATTGCGGCACGGTGTCATGAACTTATAAAACGATACAGTTCAGAGCATGAGGTAGTTTTGGATCTTGCCTGCGGCACAGGTTCGCTCAGTGAAGCACTTGCACGTCTTGATTATGATGTGGTAGGCGTTGATCTGTCGGATCAAATGCTGGAAGAAGCCATGGATAAGCGCTATGAAAGCGGTCTGAACATACAGTATCTTATGCAGGATATGACTGAGCTTGATCTGTATGGCGCAGTTGATGCTGTTGTTTGTGTTCTTGACAGCATAAATCACCTTGAAAATGAGGAAGCTGTCAGAAAGACTTTTGAGTGTGTATCAAAATTTACCTGCGATGGTGGACTTTTCATATTTGATGTAAATACTGTGTACAAGCACCGAGTGATCCTTGCAGACAATGCATTCTGCTATGATCTTGATGGGCTTTTCTGTGCATGGCAGAATGAGCTTAATGATGATGACAGCGTGAGCATATATCTTGACTTCTTTGAGGAGCAGGAGGACGGCTCTTATTGTCGTTTTAGTGAGGATTTCACAGAGAGGATATATACGGACGAGTTTTTGAGCGAGCTTGTAAAGTCAAATGATTTTGAGCTTATAGGAAAGTATGACGGATTTGAGGACTCTCCAGTTAATGATAAAACGCAGAGAGTTCTTTATGTGTGCAGGAGAATAAACAGAGGGTGATCTTATGGGTAGAATAGTTAGAGTTATAAGCAAAGACGCTTCCGTTGTGTGCAGTGCTATCGACGGAAAGGATATTGTTTCACGCATTGAGGAGATACATAAAACTTCCGCTGTGGTCACGGCGGCACTTGGCAGACTTGCTATGGGTACTTCGCTCATGGGATTTGGACTTAAAGGCAAAGATGATTCTATTACTGTAAAAATGGACGGTGACGGTCCTACAGGTGCGCTTATATGCGTTTCTGACAGCATGGGAAATGTTAAGGCATATGTACAAAATCCAGTGGTGGAACTGCCGCTTAACGATAAAGGCAAGCTTGATGTCAGAGGGGCTGTAGGCTCTAATGGTACGCTTAGTGTGGTCAAGGACATGGGACTTAAAGAGCCGTATTGCGGACAAGTGCCTATTGTTTCAGGCGAAATAGCAGAGGATATAACTAACTATCTTGCTGTCAGTGAGCAGGTGCCAAGCGTCTGCGCTCTTGGCGTACTTGTAAATCCAGATCTGACAGTGAATTGTGCAGGCGGATTTCTTATTCAGCTTTTGCCGTTTGCACCTGAGTCAGCTATAGATCAGATAGAGAAGAATATAAACGGAATGGAGTCTGTAACAAAGCTTATATGTGGTGGTATGACCACAGAAGCTATTGCAATGAAAGCCTTGGAGGGTCTTGAACCGAACGTTCTTGATGATTTTGAGGTTAATTATCGTTGCGATTGTTCAAGGGAAAGAGTAGAGAATGTTCTTATATCTTTGGGCAGGGCAGAACTTGAAGATCTTTCTAAAGACGGTGGTACTGACGTTGAGTGTCACTTCTGTGATAAGAAATATCACTTTACTCCTGAGGAGATTTTAGGGTTAATAAAAGAATAATATTTAATGAATATTTTATGTACACTATTCAAATGCCCGATAATAAAGCGTTTACGGACTTAAACTTTTTTGAGAAATTTCAAAAAAACTCTTGACAAATGGCTTTGGATAGTGTATAATAAATATCGTCGCTGAGAGATACAACTCAAGACGACAGCTAACGGGAGCATAGCTCAGCTGGGAGAGCATCTGCCTTACAAGCAGAGGGTCACAGGTTCGAGCCCTGTTGTTCCCACCAAGCGGACTTATAAAGTCCGCTGATATGGCCGGGTAGTTCAGCTGGTTAGAACGCTAGCCTGTCACGCTAGAGGTCGTGGGTTCGAGCCCCATTCCGGTCGCCAATACATTCTTTATGTATCAGGTTTCGGTATCTTGCATATAATATTGTAGATACCACTAAATGCGGATTTAGCTCATCTGGTAGAGCGCCACCTTGCCAAGGTGGAGGTAGCGAGTTCGAGCCTCGTAATCCGCTCCAATATGGCGCTATAGCCAAGTGGTAAGGCATAGGTCTGCAACACCTTGATCCCCAGTTCAAATCTGGGTGGCGCCTCCAATAACTCACAGAGCTTCTGTTCTGTGAGTTTATTTTTTTTGTCAAAATATAATAAATAATCCAAAGTGACAGCTGAGCGACGCTCAGTTGTCACTTTTTGTATGAAAAGAACATAGGAGCGAAGCAAAATGGACAAAAAGAGATAAGAAAAGGGAAATAAAGTGTAGAAAAAGCAGAAAGCAAAAAAAGGGGTTGACAAAAGGGCATAAAAGTGATAAAATAAACAAGTCGCCTCGAGAGAGAGCGATAAAGAAAGAAGCGAAACGAAGGTAAAAAGGTTCGGGAGAACAGGAGAGACCTGAGAAGTAGCTTGAAAAGAACTTCGCAAAAGAGTTCAAATGAATTCATAAAGAATTCACAAAGAAAAGTCTTGACATAGCTTAACTAATATGATATAATAGATAAGCTGATTTAAGACAGCACATTAGAAAACACGAAAAAATCGGAAGTCAAAAAACTTTTTTGAAAAAACTTCAGAAAAGGGGTTGACAAAAGA
>NZ_JAHLPI010000004.1:0-92746 GCF_018917825.1 Ruminococcus sp. MSJ-25 | reverse complement strand
CCTGTACTGCTGCAACACGTTCTTCACTTGTAAGTGATTTCTTCTTTGACATAAAATAACCCCCTTTAGAGTTACACCATTTTATTATTTCATGTGTCTACTCTAAGGGGATTATATCACACGAGTACCGCCAGTTATCCTATTCTTCTTCCTTTTTGATCTTAAAAATAAGCCTCATTAAACCCGATATGACCTTTGGACTTTTTACAACTACAACTTTCATAAGTATTACCTCCCGAATAGTTATAGTTTATATTATTCAAAAATCAAAAATCGGTTACCATTTTTGACTGTACTGACAGCAGATAGCCGCTTTTGAATGATATCTCAGCGTATTTTCTATCCTGCCCATCAAAGCCTTTCACCACGTTTGATATACCAAGCGGGAAAGCATTGGTCAACAGACAGTTCTCTACTTCATATTTCGCACCCTTTATGGTCAGACCCTCTACCTTATCGGTATATGCCACCAGTGAGAACGAAAAGCCCTCACGGTCATATATCCTGTAACTGCCTGCACGATAAAGCCGAATTATCTCCCTATCTGCGGCTATCATTCCCTCACCGCCACAAGATAAAATATATCCCAGAGATTGGATATTTCCAAGTAAGTGGTCTACTCGTCCGCCTGTTGCACCGAATATGAGAAAATCATCACAACCCGACTCAAAGCCATGCTTTATGGCGAGCATAAGGTCGGTATCGTCCTTTTCTGAGGGGAAGATCTCGATATTATCAAAAACAGGTTTTTCAGCGGAATCAAAGTCACCCATAATAATGTCCGACTTTACGCCCACTGCCTGTGCAAGCTTATAGCCCTTGTCAGCGGATATCACAAGAGAATCGTCGATAAAAGACTTATATTCTGCCACACACTGAGCCGACACCGCTTCACCGCCTGAAAAGATAGTGCATTTCTTAGTCATTTTTGTATTCCCACTCCTTAAGCTGCTTTGCCTGCTCGTACATTTCCACATAACTTTCATGCCTTGACTTTGCGATCTCGCCATTTTTTACCGCCTCTATGACCGCACAGTCCTTTTCCTTTGTGTGGCTGCAATCAGGAAATCTGCACTTGCCCTCGTATTTCTGAAACTCAGGAAAACAGCCTGCAAGCTTGTCTTTGAAAATAATATCATATCTGTTGGTATCAAACGACGAAAAGCCAGGGGTATCAGCAATATAACCACCGCCCTCCAGCTTATAAAGCTCTACATGGCGTGTGGTGTGCTTTCCTCTGCCAAGCTTTTTGCTTATCTCGTTGGTGGCAAGCCCCAATGCAGGAAACATATTATTGAGCAGTGACGATTTGCCAACGCCCGTGTTTCCTGTAAATGCCGACAGCTTGCCCTCCAGCACTGCCTTAACAGCTTCACTGCCCTCGCCAGTGGTATTGTCTACCTGAAAGGTCTTTATCCCTGCACCCTTGTATATATCCACAAGCTCGTCACAGCTTTCCTTGTCTATCTTTGTAAAGACTACCACAGGCTCTATTTTTTTGAAAACAGCTATTGCAATAAACTTATCAAGCAACAGCAGATTAGGTCTTGGTTCGCAGGTAGACGAAACGAACACAAGCATATCAAGATTTGCAAGAGGCGGTCTTATAAGCAATGAGCGTCTTTCCTCTATCTTCTCGATAACTCCGCTTCCGTCGTCCTCCAATGAAAATTCAACTCTGTCGCCGCCTACAGGAGAAATGTTCTTTCTTCTGAATACTCCTCTTGCCTTACATTCATAAATGCCGTCGGAGGCTTCTACATAGTAGATGCCTCCGATAGCTTTAACGATTATTCCATTCATGAACTACTGACCCTGCTCGTCTGGCTCCTGAGGCTCCGGTGCAGGTGCTTCAGTAGTGGTAGTTGTAGTAGTTGTTGTGGTCGTAGTTGTAGTAGTTGTGGTCGTTGTCGGAGTAATGTCGATCAGACCGCTTTCATTCAGGCTTCCGCTAAGAGTAGCTGTCTGCTTATCATAATCTATGTCATATACTGCATAACGGCACTTCTGCTGATTTTCGTCATTTGTGATGAAGATAGTCAGAGTTTCTGTCTTCTTGCCCTTTACAGTTACATTTACAGAACCGCCTGCAACAGATTCTCCACTACCGATCTTCTGTGTATATGCAACGTTGCCGTTATTGTAGATGTCTATAGAATATGAGCCGTGGATACCACTTGGGAGTGGCAGTGAGAATGTTACCTCAACAGGTGAAGTTTCTCCGGTCGAAACGTAAATAGTAACAGTTGTGTCACGCTCAACATATGTGCCTTCATCTGTATCCTGCTCGATGACCTTGCCCTTATCGCCCTCATGCTCGATCTCCTTGACCTCAGCCTTGAGCTTGTTCTCCTTGAGCATTGCAACTGCCTTTTCTTCTGTAAGACCTACAACGCTTGGTACTTTGACTCTTGTTTCAACAGGACCCTTACTTACAAACAAAGCAACAGTCGCACCTACGGCATACTGCTCGCCTGCTGCCGGCTGTGTTTTCACAACAAGACCTGAAGCTATATCCTCAGACCATATATCTCTCTTAACGACCATAAATCCTGCAGCCTTAAGCTCGCTTTCAGCCACAGTGCCGTCTTTCTTCACCATGTCAGGGATAGTTGCCATTTTTTTGCCCTTACTTACAGTAAGTGTAACAGTGAAGCCTTCCTTAACAGACTTTCCTGCTGCCTGACCCTGGAATGTGATTATTCCCTCGTCATACTGGTCATTATACTCTTCGGTGATATCAAATTTAAGCTTATCCTTATAATCCTGCTCAACCTGAACGATATTCTTGCCCACAAAGTTTGGCAGTGTAACTGTGCCTGTGTGCATACCGTTTGAACCGCTGAATGACTTGAATACAACTCCTACGATAACAAACGCTGCAATGATAACTACCGCAACTGTCACAGCAAGGAGTATCGGAACAACGTAAGAACGCTTCTTTTCTTCCTCTTCTTCCTCGTCATCGTTTTCTTCGTCATCGTCCTCATATTCTTCATCGTCGTCATAGTTCTCACTATGCTCATCGTCAAAATATTTGTTATTGTTATCAGCCACAGGGATAGGAACAGGGCTGTTCTTATATCCGAAAACAACAGATGGATTGAGCTTGAATGTGTCTATATCCTTTATCATCTCTGCTGCTGACTGATAACGTCTTGCAGGATCTCTCTCCATAGCGTGCATAACTATTTCTTCAAGAGCCTCTGGGATAGAAGGCATGATCTCTCTTGGCGGAACCGGATCCTCCTGCATATGCTTGAGAGCGATAGCCACAGGATTTTCACCGTCAAAAGGCTTTCTGCCTGTGAGCATCTCATAGAGCATAACGCCTACAGAGTATATGTCAGATCTTTCATCTGTCATATCGCCCCTTGCCTGCTCAGGTGAGATATAGTGAACAGAACCGATAGTCTTGTCAGAAAGTGTCTTTCCGTCGATCCTTGAAAATCTTGCGATACCAAAATCCATGACCTTGATAGTTCCGTCAGGGAAAAGCATTATGTTCTGCGGTTTAATATCCCTGTGAACGATACCCTTATCATGAGCGTGCTGCAAAGCACGGAGTATCTGAGTTACAAAGTGCAAAGCGTCTTTCCACCTAAGCACGCCCTGCTGCTCGATAAACTCTTTAAGGGTGATGCCGTCGATATACTCCATAACGATAAACTGTATCTCGTCAGAAAATCCCACGTCATATATCTTTACGATATTAGGGTGAGAAAGTACAGCGATAGCCTTGCTCTCGTTTCTGAAGCGTCTGAGAAATTCCTCGTTCTGTGAAAATTCAGGCTTAAGTATCTTTACCGCAACAGTACGGTTTTCCATAACGTCAACTGCCTTATAAACGTCAGCCATTCCGCCCACGCCGATAAGCTCGGTTATCTCATATCTGCCGTCTAGCTTTTTGCCGATATTAGAATCCATGTAATTCAACTCCTATATTATTCATGTTTTATTGTCATTCCATTAATTTGCTATTACCGCAGCAGTAATATTATCTTTACCGCCGCATTCGTTTGCGAAAGCAATAAGCTGTTTTATAGCCTCGTCAAGATTATTGCCAAACACAGTTTCATATATCATATTGTCTGTGCAATAATTGGTCAGACCGTCAGAGCAAAGCAGCACCGCAAAATTATCATTTTCTTCAAGCTCGAAATAATCGACCTCAACATCTGATTCAACGCCCACAGCCTTTGTGATAACGTTTCTCATATGATGATTTTTCGCTTCTTCTTTGGTTATCTGACCCGACCTATAAAGCATTTCCACATAAGTATGGTCAGTGGTTATCTGAGCTATACCGTCCTTGGTAAGAAGATATCCACGGCTGTCGCCCACACTCACCATATAGACGGTCTTATCCACCACCAATGCCGCAACGCAGGTAGTACCCATGCCGTTTTTGTCAATATCCTCCTTGCTCTTGCCATACACGATCGTATTCGCATAATGCACTGAAGTGAGCATAAGATTTCTTATGGAATTTGGTTTCATATCTTTTCGGAAATTTTCCTTGATACGTTTTACTACTGCGTCAATGGCAAGCTGACTGGCAACTCCGCCTGATGACGCTCCGCCCATACCGTCACAGACCACCGCAACGGCAACATTGTCAGCAAGAAATTCAGCATGCACTCTGTCCTGATTTTCACTGCGTTTTTTTCCGATGTCTGTATCAGACGCTATAAACAAGCGATTCACCACCTTTTATCAGATCTCATATTCTCGTCTTAGCTGACCGCAGGCAGCGTCTATATCCGCACCCAAGGTCCGCCTCACAGTAGCGTTTATCCCAAGCTTCTCCAGATATCCTCTGAATCTGTTGGCTGACTTTCTATCAGAATGATAATTACGCTCCTTTATTTTATTAACAGGGATTATATTCACATGACAGACAAATCCGCCCAGAAGCTCCGCAAGTTCCCTTGCGTCCTCCATGGAATCGTTATGCCCGTCTATCAAAGCATATTCAAAAGAAATTCTCCTGCCTGTTACCTTAAAATAGTATCGGCAGGCGGCAAGAAGCTCGTTAATATCATACCTGTCATTAACAGGCATTATCTCGCTCCTGCTCTTATTATTGGAAGCGTGCAAAGAGATAGACAATGTTATTCCAAGCTTTTTCTCTGCAAGCTCATATATCCTCGGCACAATGCCGCAGGTAGACACTGAAACGTGCCTTAGCGACATATTAAAGCCCTTTGGACAGGACAGCACTTCAAGAAAATTCACCACATTATCAAAGTTATCCATAGGCTCGCCTATTCCCATAAGCACCACGCCTGATATCTTTCTTCCGCTGTCACGCTCAGAAGCGTATATCTGCCCCAGGATCTCCGACGAAGTCAGATCACGCTTGAAGCCTGCAATAGTTGACGCACAAAAGCGACAGCCCATTTTGCAACCCACCTGAGTTGACACGCAAATGGTGTTTCCGTAGTTGTATTCCATTATTACGGATTCCACATGATTTCCGTCCTCAAGCTCATATAGATATTTTACAGTATTATCGGTATGAGATTCAAGCTTTTTTGACACAAATAGTGATTTTAAACAAAATTTTTCATTGAGCAGATTCCTTAATTGTACAGATAGATTAGTCATTTCATCAAAACTTGACACTCGCTTTACATGAAGCCAGTCAAATATCTGCCCTGCACGGAACTTCTTTTCTCCAAGCTTTAGTATCTCGGCTTCCAGTTCGTCAGGCAGAAGCCCCAATATATCTATTTTTCCATTATCATCAAATGCTACCAAAAGATCACCTCAGCCTGATAAACTTAGCAATAAAAAATCCGTCTGAATTATATTTTGCAGGTGTGATAGACATTCTGCAAAGACCGCTGTCGCTACCAAAAGCCTCGCCTAGCGGTGCAGGCTCAAAATCAGGGTGTTCAGCCAAAAATCTGTCCGCCACTTCATCATTTTCCGCCCTTGACAGCGTGCAGGTGGAATACACCAGCGTTCCGCCTGCTTTTACATACTCCGCCGACGTTTTCAGTATATCATACTGTATTTCGGGAAGCCTGTCGAAATCTGAGGGTTCTTTATACTTTATCTCAGGTTTTCTTCTTATAACGCCCAGTCCCGAACAAGGTGCGTCGCAAAGCACTTTGTCAGCCTTTGGCATTTTCTCGTCATAGACCTTTGCGTTGTTGACACCTGCGCTTATGCAGTCAAGCCCAAGCCTTTTGGCACCGCTTTCAATAAGCCCTGCACGATTTTTATGCAGATCAAAAGCAAGCACTCTGCCCTTGTTGTTCATACGCTCGGCAATTGTAAAGGTCTTTCCACCAGGTGCGGCACAAAGATCAAGAACTGTATCGTTCTCCTTAGGATCAAGAGCCGCACAGCAAAGCTGGCTCGAAAGATCCTGAACGTGTATCCTGCCCTCTTTGTAAGCCTTAGTATGCTCCACCGCCCCTGCACCGCATATCCTTATGCAATCAGGCAGGACAGACAGCCTTTCAAATGTAATGCCCTCCTCAGCGAGCATATCCAGTGTGCTTTCAAGAGAATAAAAGACCGTGTTCACTCTTGCGGTGACAGGTGCCTGTCCCACAGATGTTTTCAGCATTTCAAGGCAGATGTCCTTACCATATTCCCTTGTCCACTTCTCCGCCAGCCATACAGGTGCGGAGTATTCTATAGAAAGCTCCTCCGTGGCATTTCTGCCCTTTGGAAGCTTTTTGTCGTTTCTTATAAACTCCCTTAGCATTGCGTTCACAAAGCCGCTTGCCGCAGGATTTCTGTTTTTCTTTGCAAGCTTCACAGACTCGTCCACAGCCGCATTGTCAGGAACGGAGTCCATATATAAAAGCTGATAAAGACCCATTCTCAGTATAACTCTGACCTCAGTACCAAGCTTATTCTTAGGGTTGCGTGAATATTCCCGAATAATGTTATCAAGAGTTATCTGTCTTTCCAAAACGCCGTAGAAAAGTGCTGCGGCGAATTTCTTGTCCTGAGGTGAAAGGTCAGACCTTTCAAGGCCCTCGTCAAGAAGTATATTTGAATATGAGCCGCTGTTTTCAAGCCTTGTAAGCAGCCTTAAAACCGTTTTTCTGGCGTTTCCCATAGTTCCTCCGAATTATCCCAACACAGTGCCGTTCTCGATATGTCTGCCTCTGAGAAAATCAGCGGTATCCATTCTCTTTGAGCCTTCAGCCTGCACCTGAGTAAATCTTATGACTCCGTCTGAGCAGGCAACAGAGAAATTGCTGTTATCCACCACAGTGCCCACAGGCTTTCCGCAAGGCTTTGTGGAAGCTATCTCAGACCTATATACTTTCAGCCTTTTGCCCTCAAGCACTGTAGTAGCGCATGGCCAATCAGACAGACCGCATATCTGCTTGTGTATCTTTCTCACTGGCTTTGTGAAATCTATAGGGCAAAGCTCCTTTGAGAGCATTGGTGCATAAGTCGCAAGGCTCTCGTCCTGCTTAACAGGAGTTATCTCGCCCTTATCGAGCTTTTCAAGGGTATCAACAAGCACCTCTGCACCCATTTCAGCAAGTCTGTCAAAAAGCTCTGCGGCTGTTTCGTTCTCGCCAATAGGAGTAGCCTTTTCCACAAGGATATCTCCCGTATCCATGCCCTCTCCCATAAGCATCGTTGTAATTCCAGTTTCAGCTTCGTCATTAAGCACAGCCCACTGTATCGGACCTGCTCCACGATATTTAGGAAGCAGTGAGCCATGGACGTTCACACAGCCAAGCCTTGGTATATCAAGCACCGACTTAGGGAGCATTTTGCCATAAGCCGCCACCACGATACAATCAGGGGCAAGGTCATTGATAATTTTAACATACTCCTCGCCGTCTTTTTTAAGGCTTTGCGGCTGATAAACAGTTGTGTCATGCTCCTGCGCAAGCACCTTTACAGGGGGCGGAGTTAGCTTATAGCCTCTGCCCTTTGGCTTATCAGGCTGAGTGAAAACAGCCTGCACCTCATATCCGCTGTCATAAAGCTTTTTCAGCGTTGGTACGGCAAAATCAGGCGTACCCATGAAGATTATTTTCATTAGTCCTCAACCTCTACAAATTCTTCAACTATCTCAGTAAACAGATGACCCTCAAGGTGTGCAAGCTCGTGGCAAACGCACTGTGCAAACAGTTCTGATACTTCCATTTCGTACCACTTGCCGTGTCTGTCCTGCGCCTTGAACTTAACTCTCATAGGTCTTGTAACATAGCCCCACTCGTTCGGGCATGAAAGACAGCCCTCCAGAACTCTCTGCTTTTCCTCGCTCTGCCATGTTATCTCAGGGTTGATAAGCTCGTAAACCTTATCATCGATTATTATAACGACCACTCTTCTCAGCTTTGCCACCTGTGGACCTGCAAGACCAACTCCGTTTGCGTTTTTCAGGGTTTCTGTCATATCGTCAAGAAGCTGACCAAGCTTGTCGTCAAATTCTGTAACAGGCTTGCAGACCTTGTGAAGAATCTCATCGCTCTTATTAAGTATTTTTCTGAGTGCCATTTATTTAACTATCCTTTCTTAAAGCCCAATATCGCCGTTTATGTCGGCATAGATACGAACTGTCTGATAATCTTTATTTTTATAGAACTCGCCCAGAACGTGCTTTATCATATCACGAAAATCCGCAGTATTGCGTGTTTTCAGGATAAGTCTGTATCTGTAGCGATTATTTATCATTTCAAATGTGCATGGTGCAGGACCTAACGCTCTGAGGGGAAAATTCACCTTGTGCTGTGAGATATACTCTTTTATAAGCTGAGTTACCCAGCGTGAAGCGCCTATTACCTTGCTTTCAAGGGGTGCTGAAAAGCCTATGACGCATATATCGCAAAAAGGCGGATATGTCAGCGACTTTCTCAGTGCTATCTCCTCTTTATAAAACTCATCATAATTTTGCTCTGCCGCAAGGTTCAGCACATAATGGTCAGGCACAAAGGTCTGAATGTATGCGACCCCTGGTTTATCTCCTCTGCCGCTTCTTCCTGCCACCTGAGTGAGCAGTGAGAATGTTCTCTCATAGCTGCGAAAATCCCCTGTGAACAGTGCCTTGTCAAGGGATATGACACCCACCATTGTGACGTTCGGGAAATTCAGTCCCTTTGCTATCATTTGAGTGCCGAGCATTATATCATACTCGCCTTTCTCAAACGCCTTGAAATTCTCCTCATAGGAATATCTTGAAGAAGTGGTGTCAGCGTCCATTCGCAGAAGCCTTGCCTGCGGAAAAAGCCTTTCAAGCTCGTCCTCCACACGCTGAGTTCCCACACCGCTTGATTTGAGCCGCTGTGAGCCGCACTGTGGACAGTGCTCTATATTATCCATGGTATATCCGCAGTAGTGGCACATATACCGATCATTTTTCTTGTGATAGGTCAGGGGTATATTGCAGTTTGGACAAGCCACAGGCTGACGGCAGTCCATGCAAGTGATATACGTTGTATAGCCACGCCTGTTTAAAAGCAGGATAGCCTGCTCTTTTTTCGCAAGCACTTCTGTGAGTTTATCACACATAACACGGCTAAGCAAGCTGTCATTACCCTCTGCCGCTTCCTCCTGCATATCGACTATCTCGACTGCCGGCAGGGGCGACTTTGAATATCTGTTTTTAAGTTCAAACAAGTGATATCTGCCCTTTTGAGCGTAATAAAAGCTTTCCAAAGACGGAGTTGCAGAAGCCATCAAAAGCACGCAGTTATTATATCCGCACCGCTGTATGGCAACATCTCGTGCATGGTATCTAGGCGTTGAGTCCGACTTATATGACGGCTCGCCCTCCTCGTCCATGATGATTATTCCCACGTTGGTGACAGGAGCAAATATTGCACTTCTTGTGCCTATAACTATTCTTGCTTCCCCACGCATTACACGTTTGAACTCGTCAGTACGCTGTCCCAATGACAATGACGAGTGCATAACGGCTATCTTATCACCGAAAAGTGACTTGAATTTGCCGAGCATTTGCGGTGTAAGGGATATTTCAGGCACGAGCATGACCGCTGTTTTACCCATATCCATAACGCTTTTTATAAGCTTTATGAACACAGACGTCTTGCCGCTTCCCGTAACACCGTAAAGCAACGCACCTGCGGGCTTTTCAGCTTTTATAAGCCCCATTATGCCCTCATATGCCGCTGATTGTTCATCATTTAATATGATATCGTCAGGGTCCTGCCTTTCGCCAAGCTCGCCTATGGCGTCACGCATGACCTCGTATTTATACTGCACGATAACTTTCTTGTCAGCAAGCCTTTTTAATATGCTTGAAGTGCAGTTGGTCATATAGCAGACCTCTTTCACAGAGGCACAGCCGCCCTCCTCAAGAAGCTTCACCACAAGGGTCTGCTTCGGGGTAAGAGTGGTCTGTATCTCCCCTGACACATACTCGTCAGAAAGCCTTACCATGCTGACATTCTCATCACCGACTTTTCTTTTCAAAGCGTCGCTGATCTCAACATAGCCCTTATCCACAAGAGAATCCACAGTTTTCTTCTTTCGTGCGTCATTATGCACGTCAAGAAAGCTGTCTATCTCCCTCTGACTTTTTGCACATCGGAGAAAGTCAACCACATTTTTTTCATCTTCATTTAAAGTATCCTCGTCAATGTAGGTATTGACAAGGCTGTAATGCTGTGAAAAAGTGTATGAAAATCCTGTAGGCACAACAGATTTATAAGCGTCATAATAGGTGCAGAAAGTGTTTTCTTTCAGCCACATTATTATCCTCATCATTTCCTCGGTGACAAGGCTTTCCCCGTCCACCACTGAAATAACAGGCTTCAGCTTATCGTTATACTCGGCTTCCGTATACGTTCTCGCAACAAATCCTACGGCTTTACGGTTTCCTCTGCCAAAAGGCACAAGCACACGCACTCCGCTTTTCACTTTCTGAGCCAGCTCCTCTGGCACACTATAGCTATACAGTGCGTCAAAGCTGTATGATGCACGGCTTATTGCAACCTTTGCCACGATAAAAACTCCACGCACAGCCGTACACCTCCCCATAAAAAGCCTCGATTATTTTCTGAGGCTTGGATCCTCGATTATCTTGTATTCGCCATTATAAAGCTCGTCAACTGCTGTCTTTACTGGCTTTTCATCAAGCACCAGCTTGTTGTCAAAAGCGTCGCTTGTGATCTCTCTTGCTCTCTTTGCAACTGCAATAACTAGAGAATAATAGCTTTCATTGTTCTTCAAAATCTGGCTTACGGCCGGTCTAAGCATCATAATTAAGCACCTCGTCAATTAATTTCTTTGTATCATCATTTTCTGATCTGAATTTATCCGCCTTGCCGTCCTCGGCTTTCACGGAGTTCATAACTGCAACAAAATCTTCCACAGCGTCCTCTAGTCCGTCGTTCATTATCACATAATCATAACCGCCGGCTTTGCCG
This sequence comes from Ruminococcus sp. MSJ-25, assembly GCF_018917825.1. Classification (NCBI taxonomy): domain Bacteria; kingdom Bacillati; phylum Bacillota; class Clostridia; order Eubacteriales; family Oscillospiraceae; genus Ruminococcus; species Ruminococcus sp. MSJ-25. Next base: position 81,365 of record NZ_JAHLPI010000004.1, on the reverse strand, counting down.
ATCTCACCGGCAGCCTGACTTACACGGTCAGCAATAACATCGTCAGACTCAGTTCCACGCTTTCTAAGCCGTCTGTCTATCTCCTTAACAGACGGTGGAAGTATAAACATCAGCACAGCTTCAGGAAAGGCTTTCTTCACCTGAAAAGCACCGTTAGTTTCAATTTCAAGTATAACATCTCTGCCCTGCTCAAGATTAGCAAGAACAGGCTTCTTTGGCGTTCCGTAATAATGGCCAACATATCCTGCGTGTTCAAGAAATTCACCGCTGTCTATCATTTTCTTAAAGCTGTCATCGCTTATAAAATGATAGTGAACGCCGTCCTTTTCGCCCTCTCTGGGCTTTCTTGTAGTGCAGGATATAGAATAGAACACATCTCTGTTTTTAAAGACCTCTGCAAGTATAGTTCCCTTGCCACAGCCTGAGGGAGCTGATATAACAAACAGCTTTGCATTGTTCTTATACATTGTCATCGTCCTCCTCGTCAACAGCGGCACGTCCGCCTACAGTTTCAGGTGCAACTGCCGACAGCACCACATGGTCGCTGTCCATAATAAGCACCGCTCTTGTTCTTCTGCCGTAGGTGGCGTCTATAAGAGTACCCTTATCCTTAGCTTCCTGAATGATACGCTTTATAGGCGCAGACTCAGGGGAAACTATGGCAATGACCCTTGCGGAGGACACCATATTTCCAAAACCGATATTAATAAGCTGCATATCTCACACCGCCGTTATTCGATATTCTGTATCTGCTCTCTGATCTTTTCGATCTCAGCCTTAAGATCCACCACCATTTTTGTGATAGTGAGATCGTTAGCCTTTGAGCCGATAGTATTCACCTCACGGTTAAGCTCCTGCACAAGGAAGTCAAGCTTTCTTCCAACAGGCTCGTCCGACTTGATAAGCCCTCTGAACTGTGAGATATGGCTTCTGAGCCTTACTGTTTCCTCGTCTATTGCCACCTTATCGGCGAAAATAGCCACTTCTGTAAGTATCCTCTGCTCGTCTATGTCCTTATCGCCGAGAGTTTCCTTTATCTTTGCATAAAGTCTTTCTCTGTAGCTTTCAGTAACGCTAGGTGACTGATCTTCTATCTTGCCCACAGTTTCCTCGATATAATCAAGTCTGCCGCTGATATCGTCATACATCTTGACGCCCTCAGTTTCACGCATCTGAACAAATCTGTCCAACGCCACCTGAGCCACGTCCTTGACCTCGTTCCAGATCACTTCCTCATCATCTGTTTTCTTCACAACTGTGAACACATCAGGAAGCTTCATGATATGTGACAGTGTGATATCGTCATCAAGGTCAAGCTCGTCAGCCGCACCTCTCAGTGCGTCAAGATAGCCCTTTGCAACAGCCTTGTTAAGCTCTATCTCAGCGTCAGTACCCTCCTGATTATAGATAGAAACAGACGCCTCTACCTTACCACGGGAAATACCGCTTTTAAGAAAGCCTTTCAGCTTTTCATCAAGATAGCCGTAGGCTCTCGGAGTTCTCGAAGTAAATTCATAATATCTGTGGTTTACAGAGCGTATCTCAACGATTATCTCTCTGCCGTTTGCCACGATATGCTCTCTGCCGAAACCGGTCATGCTTTTTATCATAGCATACCCGTCCTTTCATATAATAATATTTATGTTATCCGCTTGGTACTTAACATAGTACATCAAATTATATTATAACATCAAGCTCCATAAATAGCAATAGTTTTTCACATTTATTTAAAATTATATTTACTTAAAATTTATATATTCTGAAATATGTCCAACAGTGACGAGCCGATATAGATATGAGGGTATTTTTCAAAATCCTCTTTAGTGGTAGAGCCAGTTGTTACTCCTGCAAAATCCACCCCTGAATTGAGTGCGGTTTCAGCGTCGATGTAGCTGTCGCCTATATAAAGCACGTCCGATTTATCCGCACCGAAACGCTTTATTATCAGGTCAAGTCCCTGCGGGTCAGGCTTTGCCCTTGTAACGTCCTCACCGCCAACTATGATATCCACAGGCAAAGAGCCTGCCTGCTCATTGAAAGTATTGACTATCCTATAGCGATATTTCGTGGAAACTATGCCGACTTTCACACCTGCGTTCTGCAAGGTCTGCAAAATTGCGATAGTATCGTCATAGAAATATGTTTTCTTCACCATTACCTCGTCTGCCTTTTTTACATACGCCTTGCGCATATCCTCACGCTGAGGATTGTCAGGCATATCTGTCAGCAGGTCGAAAGCGTCAACAAGGGTCATGCCTATGGTGTTGTAGATAGTCCTGTCGTCCTTTGGCGGATAACCAAACTCTTTCAAAACGTGCTTAAAGCACTCCAGAATACCCTCGGAAGAGTCTGCAAGAGTAAGGTCAAAATCGAAAACAAAGTATCTGTATTTGCTCATAATAAACTCCTTTTCAAACAGCAAGGGCAACCCTTTGCGGATTGCCCTGTATTTTATTCAACTGTAACTGATTTTGCAAGATTTCTCGGCTTATCAACATCATTGCCTCTGAGAACTGAGGTATAGTAAGCGATAAGCTGCAAAGGAACCACTGTCAGCATAGGCATGAGCAGATCGTCTATTGTCGGCAGACCGATCTTATAATCTGCCACCTCGTCGTCAACGTTGATATATCCGTGAGTAACAAGGACAACGTATGCTCCTCTTGCCTTGACCTCCTTGACGTTGCTTATGGTCTTGTCAAGAAGCTCTCTTTGTGTTGCAACTGCGATAACAGGCATATTGTTTGTTACCAGTGAGATAGTGCCATGCTTAAGCTCGCCTGCGGCATATGACTCAGAGTGGATATATGATATCTCCTTAAGCTTCAGTGAGCCTTCCATAGAAAGCGCATAGTCAAGACCTCTGCCGATATAAAGAAGATTTTCCTTGTTTACAAGCTGTGAAGCAACATACTGACAATTATCAGGTGTTTTAAGAACAACTTCAAGCATATTAGGAACGTTCTGAAGCTCTGCTGTAAGTCTCATGCACTCCTCTTTTGAGATAGCTCCGTGAGCGTATGCTATAGCAAAGCTCAGCAGATAGAATACAGAAAGCTGAACGATATATGCCTTTGTGGAAGCTACAGATATCTCAGGGCCTGCATGGGTGTAAAGCACCATATCAGACTCTCTTGCGATAGACGAGCCTTTTACGTTTACGATAGAAAGTGTTTCAGCACCCCTCTCCTTAGCCATTCTAAGGGCTGCGAGAGTATCGGCTGTTTCTCCTGACTGTGAAACAAGAATAACAAGATCTCCCTTTGCAATGATAGGATCTCTGTATCTGAACTCGGAAGCCATATCCACTGTAACAGGTACCCTGCCAATCTTTTCAAGCACATACTTGCCCACAAGACCTGCGTGCATAGCAGTACCGCAGGCAACAACGAAGATATTGTTATAGCCCTTGAGTCTGTCATATGTAAGACCACACTCTTCAAGGTTTGGCATACCGTCAACTATTCTTGGTGTGATAGTTGTTTTTATGGCTGTTGGCTGTTCGTGAATCTCTTTGAGCATAAAGTGAGCATATCCGCCCTTCTCAGCGGCTTCCATATCAAAGTCAGCAACGAGCATCTCTTTCTCAACTGGCATTCCGTGAACGTCAAAGAACTCCACATTGCCATCGTCAAGGACAGCTATCTCGTTCTCGTCAAGAAGATAGTAATTCTTCGTATATTTCAGTATTGCAGGCACATCAGAAGCTATAAAAGCTTCGTCTTCGCCAACTGCAACGATAAGAGGAGAATCCTTTCTTACTGCATATATTCTTCTTGGAAAATCCTTGAATATGATACCGAGAGCATATGAACCCTCTATCTCAGCAAGAACCTTCTGTATTGTCGCCATAGGGTCGCCATCATAATAATAATCAAGAAGCTTTGCAACTGTTTCTGTATCTGTCTGAGATTCAAAGACATATCCCTTTTTCAGCAGAAAATCCTTGATAGTTCTGTAGTTTTCAATGATACCGTTATGAACGATAGAAATATTCGCATTTCCGTGAGGGTGTGAATTTATATCAGACGGCTCGCCGTGTGTAGCCCAGCGTGTGTGACCTATACCGCAAGTACCGTTGAGCCAGCCCTCTCTTTTAAGCTTTTCTTCAAGGTCAGCAAGTCTGCCCTTTGTCTTTTTTGTCTTGATAGCATCGTTCTCAAAAACAGCTATTCCTGCTGAGTCATAACCTCTGTATTCAAGCTTTGACAGTGAGTCAAGCAGCACCTTTGTACAATCCTTTTTTCCCACATAGCCTACTATTCCGCACATATATAAGCAGCTCCTTTCATTCTCATTTGTTAAAAATCATTAAATTTCTTATATTTTTCCAAACCATATCCACATAAATATAATATATCATAGCATATATTGCATGAAAAAGCAATAGCAAATGCAAAAATTAGCGAAAAGTACTGTTAATCTTACAAAAAATATGTTATAATTAGTTCGGTAAAACTAAAACGCTAAAGCTTATCATAATATAATATTTTTACAGGAGGTCCATTATGTCAAAGGTAACAGAACTTAAAGACAAATTCGTTGAGATCTACACGGAAAACATAAAGCGCCCGGGTTCGGAAAAGCTGCTCAATTATCTGCTTTCAGAAAACAGCGACTTCTTTGTTGCACCTGCTTCTACAAGATACCACGGAGCATACGAGGGTGGCTTGTGCGAACACAGCATACACGTTTATGAGTGTCTGAAAAGCTATCTGGAGCGTGAGCGTGTAAAGGAAGATTACAACATGGAATACTCTGACGAGAGCATTGCTATCGTTTCACTGCTTCATGACATCTGCAAGGTAAATCTTTACAGAGTAAGCTACCGCAACGCCAAGAACGAACAGGGCGTGTGGGAGAAAGTCCCATACTATGAATTCCACGAAACACTGCCATATGGTCACGGTGAAAAGTCGGTCTACATAGTAAGCAGCTATATGCGGCTGACTCGTGAGGAAGCCATGGCTATACGCTGGCACATGGGCTTTTCAGGAGAAGAAAACAAGAACAGTATCGGTCTTGCCCTTGAAATGTATCCTCTCGCACTGGCGACCCATATTGCAGATATGGAATCTACATTTTATATAGAAGGCGGCAAGGCGTGAGGATACTTATAGACGCTGACGGCTGTCCTGTTACGAATATCGCAGTTTCTATAAGCAAAAGCCATGGGCTTGAATGTATCATAGTTTGCGACAGCTCGCATATTTTCAGCTCTGACTATGCACAGGTGATAACTGTCGACAAGGGTGCAGACAATGCAGACATGAAGCTTGTGAACATCGCTCTAAAGGGCGATATTGCCGTGACGCAGGATTATGGGCTTGCGGCAATGTGTCTCGCAAGAAACGTCCTTGCTCTGGACCAGAACGGCAGGATATATGACAGTTCCAACATTGACGCACTGCTTCTATCAAGACATACTGCAAAGAAGATACGCAGAAGCGGTGGCAGGCTCAAAGGTCCGCCAAAGCGCACCAAACAGCAGGACGAGGATTTCAGGGTGGCTCTTACCAAACTAATCGAAGATAATATTAACTTTATGTAAAATATGCACAAAATATATAGAATTTCATAGAAAATTGTGTTACAATCAAACTATAGTTTTATAGAAAAGAGGTTTTCACAATGAACATAGACAAGATTTTAAAGGAACTCACACTTGAAGAAAAAGCTTCATTGTGCTCAGGCTCTGACTTCTGGCACACTGAGGAAATAAAAAGGCTGGATATACCAAGCATAATGGTGTCTGACGGCCCTCACGGACTTAGAAAAATGCGTGATGATACAGACAATCCTAACGAAGCTATCAAGGCAGTATGCTTCCCATGTGCCTGCGCACTTGCCTGCTCTTTTGACAGAAAGCTGCTTACAACTCTCGGCAAGGCTCTTGGCGAGGAGTGTCAGGCTGAGGACGTTTCCGTTATACTTGGTCCTGGCTGTAACATAAAACGTTCACCACTTTGCGGCAGAAACTTTGAATACTTCTCAGAAGACCCTTATCTTGCTTCACAGCTTGCCACAGCACACATAAAGGGCGTTCAGAGCAAGGGCGTGGGAACTTCCCTTAAACACTTTGCCATGAACAATCAGGAAACAAGACGTATGAGCTATTCTGCCAACGTTGATGAGAGAACGTTCCATGAGATATATTTAAGTGCCTTTGAAACACCAGTCAAGGAAGCAAAGCCTTGGACAGTGATGTGTTCATACAACCGCATAAACGGCGAATATTCCTCGCAGAACAAGCTTCTGCTCACTGATATACTCAGAAACGAATGGGGCTATGATGGACTTGTAGTTAGCGATTGGGGCGCAGTTGATGACAGACCTCTTGGCGTTGCCGCAGGTCTTGACCTTGAGATGCCTACCAGCAACGGCAAGAATGACGAGCTTATCATAGAAGCCGTAAACAACGGCTCGCTTTCAATGAAAGACCTTGACAAGGCTGTGAGAAACGTGCTTACGCTTATTCAGAAAGCCGAGGACGGCTATGCCCCTGCAACAAAGTGGGATAAAGAAAAACAGCATGAACTTGCAGGCAAGATAGAGTCCGAATGTGCGGTACTGCTCAAAAATGATGATAAGAAACTGCCGCTTGACAAGTCTGCAAAGATAGCTTTCATTGGCGAATTTGCCGACAAGCCACGTTATCAGGGCGGCGGAAGCTCTCACATAAATTCATTTAAGGTAACTTCTGCTCTTGAAGCAGTCAAGGGCATGGATAATATCACATACGCACAGGGTTTCGTCACCGACCGTGACGAAACTGTTGACGAGCTTCTCGATGAAGCTGTGGAGCTTGCCAAGAACAGCGATGTTGCCGTTATCTTCGCAGGTCTGCCCGAAAGCTTTGAGTCTGAGGGCTTTGACAGAAAGCATATGAGAATACCTGATTGTCAGCTCAAGCTTATTGATGAAGTTGCTAAGGTAAACGAGAACGTTATTATCGTTCTCCACAACGGCTCGGCTGTTGAAATGCCGTTTGCAGATAAGGTGAAGGGCATACTTGAAATGTATCTTGGCGGACAGAACATCGGCACTGCTGAAAAGGCTCTGCTTTTTGGCGAAGCTAACCCTAGCGGAAAGCTTGCGGAAACTTTCCCTGAAAAGCTTTCACATAATCCGTCTTATCTTAATTTCCCGGGAAATATGGACGATGTTGACTATGCCGAGGGAATATTCGTGGGCTACAGATATTATGATGAAAAGGGCATAAAGCCACTGTTCCCATTTGGTCACGGACTTTCATACACAACCTTTGAATACAGCAATCTTACTGTTTCAGAAAACGAGATAAAAGACGACAAGACCCTGACGGTCATGGTGGACGTAACAAACACAGGCGACAGAGACGGTATGGAGATCGTTCAGCTTTACGTTTCCGACAAGGAAAGCTCAGTGCGCCGACCTGTCCGTGAGCTTAAGGGCTTTGAAAAGCTTTTTCTTAAAGCTGGCGAGACCAAAAAGGCTGTGTTCCACCTTGATAAGCGTTCATTTGCATACTACGAGCCTGATATACACGATTGGTTCGTTGAATACGGTGAGTTTATTATCGAGGCAGGCTCTTCTTCAAGAGATATCAGGCTTTCGACTTCTGTTTATGTATCTTCCGATACAAAACTCCCAGTGCATTTCACCTTGAACACCACCTGTGGCGAGATAAATTCTATCCCAGAGGGCAGAGCTATGTTCGAGGACATTTTAAGCAAAATAGACTGCGGTTTTGGCGACACGGCTTCCGACGATCTTGGCGCTTCTGCAAAGGAAATGATGGAAGCAATGATAAGAGATATGCCACTGAGGACCCTTGTTACATTTGCAAATGTTCCGGACATCACAAGAGCGAAGATGTCAGAAATGGTGGAAAATCTCAACGAAATGCTTGCAGAAAAATAACCAATTATGGACAGCAAGTTAGACAGCAACAAAGACGAAAAATCGAATGTGACAGAAAATGATGCTTCAAAAGTAGAAACAAGCAGGCTAAAACTTTTCGTAGGCGTGATCGCAGTTGCGATCGCCATTACTACAGCGATCGCTTCTGCACTTGTTAACAGACCACAGCGTGATGATGTGGTAATACTCACACCGCCTGCTGACAGCTCTCAGGCTGACAAGGTGGACAATTCAGACTGTGAAAAGGTCGTTAGCAAGACTACAAAGGCACACACCACCAGAAAAGCAACGACATCAAAAGCCGTCACAAGCAGTATTGCTGAAACCAAAGAGAAATACAGCTTTCCTGCTGACATAAACAAGGCTGACAAGGAAATGCTTATGGCGGTGAGCGGCATAGGCGAGGTAACAGCCGACAGGATAATAGCATATCGTGACAGAGTTGGTGTTATCAGCAACATGGATATGCTTCTTGAAGTAAACGGCATCGGAGACTCTACACTTGCACTTCTCAAAGGCTATTTTTATGTTGACAGCGCAGACTACCATGATATGCCGCAGGAAACGAAAGTCACAGAAACTCAGCCTGTTCAAACAGAAATCCCTGCTGATACTGTAACAGAGCCTCCGGCCTCAGAGGAGCAAACTGTTACAACGACTGAAACTACTGAGAAAGTCAGGCAGAAAGTGAACATAAACAAGGCTGACGCTCAGGAGATATCAGACAAGCTGCTAATTGATATGGACAAGGCGAATGCTGTCATAGAACTTCGTGAGCTTATATCCTATTACGAAAGCCCTAACGAGCTTCTTTTGTGCAAGGGCTTTACAGAAAAACTTGTTTCCGAGCTTTGGGATTATATTGAAATATAACTGTATTTTATATATCTGCTATACGCTATATAAAAAAGAAGGCGCACGAAAAAGGATTGCGCTCATATAGAAGTTTTATCACAACTACTATAAGCAAGACTTTTACAGCAGGCTATAACAAATAAGGCGCTGTAAAAAAACGCGCAACAAAGCCCGTGGATTTCCTCGATATGGAAGCCCACGGGCTTTAATATATCACACAGCAAAAAAAACTATCTAATCTTGAAAAAAGGGTACAGCAAACACACCGGCAGAAATACAGCGCTTTTTGCCGATCATTAAAATGTTGAAAAATATCTTTTTCAGGCTGCTTTTCTGATTGCGATCTTCTTCAAGTGAAATTTATGCAGATTAAAACCACAGCAAATCATCGCAATTTCTAAATTCATGGCATTTAAGCCGCGTCTTCTGGCTCTTGTGTATGACCGGTTCCACTTGATGATACCGTTTGCTCCTTCAGATTGAATGCTTCTGTTCATTCTGAGAAGCGCTCCATGAATACAATTAAGATTGTTTAAAACCTCTTTGTGAAATGCTGTCAATTCTTCATTTATGCGAACTATGCGATTTCCCTTGCATTTGCAGCATTTTTCTTTATGAGAGCAGTTTGCACATTCCTCACACTGATAGAATTCTTCTGTCCTACCATATTTGTTTCCCTTTATGGGTCTGCTGTAAACGTAATGGAATTTTCTTGTTGTTAGGACACACCAGATCACCATTTTCATCTATGCGGAAATTCACTGCTCTGTATGGATCATTATGGTATTTAATATTCTTGCTTTCTTTTTCATACATGGTAAATTTCATGTATTTTCCCATTCCGTGTTCTTCGCAGTACAAATAGTTGTTGAAGCTTCCGTAGTCGTCAGGTATTTATTTAGGTCAATATGATCAATAACTTCACAAAATGTATATACCGAATCTGTTGTTTCAATAATTTTTTCAATTTCTATAGGAAATTTTAATTGATATGGTGTATTATATTCTCGTTGGTATTTTTTCATCAAATTTATTATACCACAAAAAAGACTGCTTTCCTACCCTTTTAAGGGTGGTTGCAGTCTTTTTTTTATTGCGCGTTTTTTTACAGCGCCTTTTATAATACAAAAGGAGCATTGCTTGTGATATGCAATGCTCCTTAAACTATAGGGCTAATATAATAATGTAGTTAAATAAGTTCCTCTTTTAGTAAAAACCCCATTGTTGAACCTTTTGCGATTAGAAAATCGAGAATCTTTATGACTTTTCTTTTAATCGGAATACTGGTTTGTATTATATCAATGTGACTGTTTGTATAAGAAAAAATGTATTCTTCAATGTAATACAATGTGTTCTCGGGTAGAGTTTTATCATATAAATGCGGATTGTTTGTTATGATATCACTAATCCAATCTATTCCGGTTTCTATGAATGTTGCTTTACCAACTGTATTGAGGACTTGAGAAATAGCAAAAAGAGTAGTAGGATTGTAACCTAATCGATTTGCTACAGCAATATAGAAGCTGTTATTCTGCGGTTTAAGAGAATGCCATTGAGATGTATTCTCTTTCCAAAATGGACTATAGAGTAAAAAAGTTGCCAAAACATCTTCATAGCCATAACCTATATGAACAACAGTGTTGATGTTTTTATAATCGTCAACATTTTTTTCATATTCTTGAAAGAAATAGTCTTGCATAAGAGTCCATAAGTCCCAAAACGCACCATATCTCGGATTAATATCTTCTGCATTTATAATATCAAATAATAACCGGTCAAACTCTCGATTAAACCCTACTAACGGCATAAGTGTTTGAATAATTGTGCTTCTGTCATAGCTGTTAATATTTAACAGAAATTCCGCAAGCCATTTTTTATACTCGTTTTCCAGCTCGAATATTCTGTGTAATCTGTCATCATGTTTATCATGGAATAGTTTCTCCCAAAACTGTTCACCGATAGTTATTACAAATCTTGTTATATCTGTATCATGAGAATCTAATATTGTGCTCAGGTATATTCTCGTATTATAATCAAGCACCGATAAATCAATTGATTTAAGTGAATATTCGTCTACAGATAATAGAGCTGATATATCTTCCTTATTAGAATCAACAAATTCAACCACATCGTTCCCATTGAATGAAGCTATAAGCTTTGAAAAAACAATAATCAGCTTGAAAGCTAAATCTCTGTCTTTCTTCCACAGACCAGACAATGGATAGATCATATTGTTTCCAATCTGTTTGCGATAATCAAGCATAAAAGCAAGAAGTATGATAATCGGATTCGTCCATTCGACATCATTGTCGCTCCGATCAACCATATTCGATATTTCCGACATGATAACCGCTTTAATATCGTGATTAAATAAAGCGTTTGAACTATTCTGTAAGAGACCAAAACCACGTTCTAAGATGGCATTCTTACAATAGTCGTACTGATCGGTATCAAGTGTTCCGCTAAAATCTCGTAAAAGGACAGCTATGGTAAATGTAATCATATCAATACTCTTCAGCGGCAAATCTTCTTTATCAGACTCTATCAGTGTTTTAGCAGCCTCGTATGCTGATATGGGGCTGTCTTCGTATTTGCTGTAAGTCTTGTATTTTTCATCATGTTTATATCGAGATGAAGCCCAGAGCAATAATTCAGTATCACCTAACTTTGCAGCATATTCCTCGCTACTGTTTTTGGCATACTCAACAACTTTTTGAGGCATATCTGCTTTCATTGGTATTTTGATTTGACTATCTTCAACGATCGGTTCTCCTTCAGGAATATATTTCCTAAAATCAATCCGATGGAAACACGCCTGATGAATTGGGTGCCATTTTTCAATATCAGTTGATGCAGTGTCAATAGCAGAATATAATCTGTCAAGTCGTTGTTTGAATTCATCTTCCGATAAATCACCTGAATATACTTGGTACTGTAGAATAATATCTTCGAAGGTTTTTTTCCGGAATTCTTTTTTATTGGTCTTAAGTCTCTCATCATCGAACATCTTGTTTCTTGGAATTAATCCTCTGAAATAGTTTACAGAATATTCTTTCGATAAACGTGCTCTATCAAGTAAAAACAGTTCTTTGGATTTTAATAGTACACAACAAATATCGAATAATTTGTCAGGAAAAGCGATCACTGCGCTCATTACTACCGCTGTTATTGAGACATTATTGCTTTTCCTTAGCAAATATAAGCACAATGCTGTTGCTTCTTCTTTTGTTAGTTTCTCAACATACGACAAAACATAGTCTTCAAGAGCCATTAATACTGAATCAAGTAAATGTGGTGTAACTCCTGTTCCACGATATGCTTTCCACAATCTATCACTGCATATTTGTGGGATAATCTCTTTGTCGTTCAATATAATCTGAATATCATAGCATTCGTTATAGCGTTTATTCAAATCTGAATCTTTATAGTATGTTACAGCATTGTTTGTAAGGTTAATAATAAAATTGATAGTGTTCATCGTATCTACTTGCAATAATGCACGAATAGGGGTCTGATATGCACTGGATGGAGAATACATTGACTGCAAATGATCATTGAAACCAAAATGCAATTCCATAGCTATAAATGAAAAATGGTCATTCTTGTCTTTATACAGCCAATATGCCCATGCTAATTGAAGCAGTTTTTCAGGAATAGCAGCATATACTTTTCCACATTCATAAATATTTGAAAGCGATTGTGTTATGAAAACATAATCTTTATCACGATGGCTGAATAATTTGTTGCTGATAATGTTATCAACTAAAGCCGCTAATTCATCTTTTAATTCTATAGCTGCAAGCAGGATGATGGTATTGATTGATTTGTGAGTAGAATCGTCATATAGACCATACCTTCGTTCACTCTCTTGCCATATTTTATCTTTTAGGGATAAAGCAATATGACCTACTATGTGAGTTGTTTCTCCTGTGGGGTTGCTTCGCACCCATGATCCCATTGCTTCCACTACAATGTTTATATTTTGACTATTCCATGGAATTAAATCTATGTGTTTGCTAATATAACTGAATATCGTATTCCAAGCTTTTCCTGTTGGTTCAGTGAAACGATATATGCTTATTCTTTGTGACTTAATCAGTTTAATATAGTTATTATTTCTAACGACGCATTTGCACGCAGTGTTTAATAAGAATACTGACCTCGTAAATAATTCATAGGTATTTGCACTGAATAAGGACTCCATAATGCTAAAGGCTTCGGCATCTTCCGAGTTCATAAGTGCAATTATTGTTTCATCTTTCCATAACTGCTGGTATTCAGGATTAACTAAAGAATTTGTAAGTGTAGATAAAAGGTTGCTGTCAGCATCCTTAAGTTTAGTTTCAAGCCATATTCGATACATTTTCCTTGAACGTAGGGAGTTGGCAAAAATATCCGTTATCTTCTGAAGGTCATAACTCTCATTATATTTTTCCTCGAAAATATGATTTACAACTATTTCCTCATATACATCATGACTAAATACCCACAGTCCGGGGGTATCATCATACGGAATGATAATACCCTGTTCTTCCAGTAGCGAAAGAACTTCTCCATCATCAGAAGCTTGCGCCTTATAACAATATGCTTCGTTATTCAATAAGGACGAAGCCATGTTCTCAATAAATGCTTCTCTCCTAATGGGGAGATTACGCTGTCTTTGCCGATCATTCCGTATGAATTGTTTCCATATCTGCTCTGAAAATACTTTTGTATCCGACGGTACTGTTGTTCCGGCTGATAATAATTCTAAATACAGCTTCAGGTAGAAAAGATTACAAAGGATACCACAAACCTTTTTATTTGAAGGAAGTTCAAAATCATAATTGCCCGATAATGCCGTTAGTTTTTCACTATCAATGTTTTCTATACATAATTCATCAATTATAATTCCATCAAGGATTGCATTTATGAAACCATTTTTATACTGTTTTCTAATGGTAATGATTATCTTCCAACCAGATTCGATTAATCTATGGATAGCATTCCTAAATATATCAAAATCGAAGAAGTTACTATACTTTTCTGCCGATTCAATTAAACAATACTTGTTGCTATCTGATTCATATAATGAAATCAAACCGTCCAAACCACAATTACCAAACTGATTGAACAATGATGTTTCTTCCTTAACATCAAAATCGGATGCAGAAAAGGCTAAGAGACTTGTATCTTGCTTTTCAACCACTTGCTCGTAAAAGTCTTTTACATATCCTGATTTGCCAGTACCTGCATTACCATAAACAACAAGAGCGCTGTTGTTTGACTTAGTAAAATCATGTATCGCCGTTTGTGAATAATCGATTTTTAGAATTCTATCTTTATAAGGTATTTCGGATTTGATGTTACTTATGATGGAAACCGTTCGTTTTTGTACTTTTTCAGCAAATAATCGAAGCGTTGAATCGGGATCAAAATAGAATTCTCTTAACGTACATAATTCAGGATTATAAAGCATTGCTTCAATATGGCTAGGAACTCGCCATTCAATATTAATACCTAAGCTTTTTCCGTGATTTTCAATTTCATCTTGATAATCTGGCTTTACTTTTCCTTTAGTTTTGCTCGTAGAGAATTCCTTGTTTGTATAAATAATAAACTTGGTAATCCCTGCATACTTATCTTTAGCACCATCTATTGCTTCTATAAGCTCCATCTTTTTTGAAGATAGTTTTGTTGCGGCGTCATAATACTTAGCCTGAAAACCAATAACATCACCATCATCAGTTTTTATAGGCTGAGTTTCAATATAGGGCTGATTAAAATAGCGAAAGATACCGAATTTCTGCTTAAACTCAAAACAGAAAAGTGTATATGCAAGGCTTTCAAATGCTTCTCTTTGCTTACCGGAGAATTTATAATCAAATACATTCCAATCAACAGTGATACTTGCCATAATACAATCCCTCCATCCCGAAAATGAGTTGCTTATTTCCTTTTTTATAGCATATTTCCTGTTTACAGTCAATTTATAAATCAAAAAAGACAGGCTCACGATAGTAAGCCTGTCGGATTACATTATGGGTACTGTGTTCAATTATCTGTGACTTTCATAAACATTACCAAGTCAGCCATATCCTCAGAAAATCTGACCGGAATTAGTATCCACTTTAACAGCGAACTTGTTCTGGAAGTGCAGTTCCTCCATAATAATAACTGCGGTATTATCAGGAGCCTTCCTAAGCGAGCCAACAGATGTAATAGTCCCACCTTTTGAATAGAGGAAATTCTCTGACTTTGCGTTGTCATCAAATGCAAGACAGGTAAACAAGTCTGTCTCGATGGAATCAACGCCAATGTGCTTTGGTTGATCAACTGCGATGCTGAATTTACAGTAGCTGTAATCCTGTGCCAAGCAACAAGTCTGACCGCCGATCAGGAGCATTTGAAGTGTTCCACGTATTCTTCAGACAAGGACGCTTGTTCCGCACACTTCATCAGAACTGTTGTACTGAACGAGATCGTGATGAGCGAACTTAACAAACTGCTTGTCAGGGTCAAGAAGCATGAGGACGAGTTTGTACAGGCGGCTATGGATAATTCCGTTCAGAAGCAGTCCTCGGAGCTTACAAAAGCAAAGGAAGCCCTGAAACAGGCTGAAAAGTGTATCATTGAGCTTGACAGGCTGTTTACAAGGCTTTATGAGGACAATGTATCAGGGAAAATTTCCGATGAGCGATTTGCTGTCATGTCCGAAGGATATGAGGACGAACAGAATAAACTAAAGGCAAGCGTTACAGAGCTTACTGCCTATATCGAAACCGCCGAACAGAAGTCCGCTGATGTGACCGCATTCATCAGCGTGGTGCAGAAGTATGAGCGTATCACGGAGCTTACTCCTGAGATCATGCATGAGCTTATCGAAAAAATCGTTGTTCATGCTCCTGATAAGAGCAGCGGTCACCGCACACAGCAGATCGACATTTATTATCGCTTCGATGTCGCAGTATCGACTGCGGTCGCTGACAGTATGAAGTACGACAAAAAGAGAAAGTCTTAAATACTTCTTTATCGGCGTTCCTCTAACGTGCGAGTTCTTTTTTTGCTTAATAACGCCAATGCAAACGGCGAGCCTTATTAATATCAGATCATTTATCCTTTGTTCTTTTTGACGCGCTTACGGCAACAGCACCAAGCAGCAACATTGTCAATGCTGCACCTGCTCCTAAGCCTGTGTTAGGTGACTTATCACCATCTTTGTTTACATTTTGAACTGCTGTCTGTGAACTGTTTTGTAAGCTATCATCTATTTTGCCTGTGCTGTCTGGTGATATATCTGATGAACTTTCAGGCGTTTTTGTACCAAGGACATAGAAAGGTGCATCGTCTGTGACAAAGGATATTTCTGCATCAGACTCTTCACATTTAAGACTGCTTACTGTACCATCAGCTTTAACGGAATTTACCTGATCTTTGTCTATGTTTATCGTTACCTTTATTCCATTTGCCGGCAGAATAGAATCTCCGTCAATGTAATAAATATGAAATGCTACGGTGTTTTCAGACTTTTTTCCCATGACGCTGTTTAACCAGTCAATAGCTTCCTTCTCTGTGACCTGATCCACCGCAAGATTTTTATCTTTATCGGCATTCTCGATCTTCACGCTTGTGCCATCTGGAAAATCAATAACAGCATTTCCATCGTCGTCAACAGGCACACTGTTCCATGGAACATCTTCTGTATAGACCGCATAAACATTTCCATTTGCAGTTGTATTATTATCATCAAGCTTTGCCTCTGCCGCATAAGCACCAGAAGGTATGCTTAATGCAAGCACAAGAGCAAGAAATAAAGTCATTTTTTTCATTGGTCTATTTGACCCCCTATCTGTGTATTCAAGGAAGCCGCACCTGCACTATAATAAGTGTGCGGCTCGTAACCCATGATCTTAAGCTTTATCTTTGTACCGACCTCCGGCGTCTTTGAGAGCGTAACATATTTCACATACTCGTTTGGCTTGATAAGACCAGTTTCTCCAAGCATATTTCCCTGTTCGTCAAACACTCTGAGCTTTATCCAGGCATTGTTGCCCTCGATATTTGTAAGATATACTATTGCCTTGTCGCCTTCCATAGTGACGTTTCCGCACACCGCAAAATCATAGCTCATATCATCTCTGTTCGGAGAGCTATAGCCTAAATTTTCCGAAACCTCAGGCTTGCCATGCTGTGCTGTGCTTTCAAAAGGCGGTGGAGTAAATTCTGCACTTTTTTTATCATTTGGACGGCACAATGCAAATATCATCACGCCAATGGTAACTGCAAAACAGACCATAAGCACTGATACGATCAGCTTCCCGTCATTTTTTTGCTTATCCATCATAAGCCCCCTGATATGAATACTTTTTAATTACGCTATCGGTACAATCTCAATATCATTGTTTCTTACTACCCTCCATGCTACATTTGATCCTGTTACATAATAAAGAGTTGTATCAACATGGGTAGAAACAACCACTGCGTCAGTTACTTATTGAATGTCTTCAGAGATCGTTACTGTGATAGTGCCAAGATCTGTATTGTTTGTTTCTATCCCTGCTCCACTTACACTGAAATGTGTTGAATCTTTAGGTGCAGCGTCAACAGCAGTGCCTTCGGCTGTTTCCAATAAAATAACATTTTCATAAAACATGCCGTTAAGTCCTTCGACCTTTGATGCAAAATTCAACTGTGCTTTAATAGCCGAATTTGAATGGTTTGTTACAGTTATCTCCTTAGGCTCATCCCACCAGCATGCAGACTCTGTGGTATAGCTATGTGTTTCAGGATCCCATACTTTATGTCCGCCAAAGTAGGTAAAATTCATTTCCTCCCACTCAACGTCCACAGACATTGTCGTTGACTTGGAATCAATATAGCTTCCTGTAACCTTGATATTTGTTGGTTCGCTGCCGTCATTTTTTTCTGAATTTACCGCATATGCTGTAACCACGCTAGTGCTTGCAAGCACTAATGCGGTGATGATCGCAAATTTGTTTTTCATGATAAATTCCCCCGTTATTTATTTTTCAACAGTGACAGTTATTTTTGCCACCATATCGACCATTGCTTTTTCACCTGATTGCGGATCATAACTTAAAACTCTGAAATTTGCGTCTGTATAAGTGCCTTCACTAAGTTTGTCCTCCTCGCCCTCAAGCAAAGGAAGCGTTTTAAGCTGATTACCTGGTTTTATAGTACCTGAGCGTGCGATGATCTCACCATTTATCTCGATACAAAGCACGATATCCTGAGTTGAACTGCTTGGATGCTTATAACTAAAATAAGCTGTTTTATCAGAAAGCTTGATATTCACTGTATTTTCGTATTCAAGAGAAATTCCTCCGCCACCCTCAGGCACATCAAGATTTCTGCTGTTGTCCTCCAAAGGTTCAGCATTCTGCTCTGTCTGCTGAGGTGCATAATCAGGTACTAGAGATTTTGTTTCTGGCTTTCTGAAAAACACAGCCCAAATCGTAATGCCTATGCAAAACATCATGCCCAGAATAAGTGCAGCTATTATGATCCTTTGTTTTTTTGCTTTGTTCTCATTATTCTCCATCATTATCCTCCTGCTTGTGCATTAGCCAGACATTCCTGCCAAATAGCATTAATGTTCACAATAATAGTACATTGTTATTAACAAAAAGTCAACAACATTTGCACAAGTGGTAATAATAATGCACAAGCGGTAGTTTTTTTGATACATATGGCATTCATTTTTTGACAGTCCAGCATCTCCGTGACCATTAAAGCACAACAAAAACGATAGCTCTCATAATAACACCGTTACTTTTTTTATTAATAGATAATACTTGAAATCTTCGTGATAATATAGTATAATAGCCTTATATGTTGTTATCCTGATAGGAAAACTCAGGCAGAAGGAATGGTGATAGTATGAAAAAAGGAGTTATCTCTGTGAACTCAAATGCGGAGAAAACTATTATCGCAATGACGATATCCGTTGTTCTTGCCATTATTTTTGACGGCAAAAAGAAAAAGCCTGCAAAGCGCAAAAACTTTGCTCAGCGTGTTTCAAAGCACTATAAAACTATCGACAATATAATGCTTATGACAGTTGCAAAGGACGTCAAGAAAAAAGAGCAGGAACGTGCGGCTCTTAAAAAGAAAAATTCATACAAGACCAAGCTCCGTGACCTTGAGATACAAGACGCTGAGTTTATTGAACTGTAGGTGATATCATGACGGAATATTTCAAGCGTTACCGCAGTTTTGTTGCAAGCTGTCTTGATGATAAAGACTGCGACTTTGCAAAGCTCCTTGATTATCACAAAGAACATATCGCTTTTTTTCAGCACGAACGGCTGATACATCTTATCGTGACGGTGCTTTTTGCACTTTGTACTGTCATGACGTTCATTGCCATTGCAGTTTGGCAGGTCATGATACTCATACCCCTTGCCATTGCGTTTCTCGTACTGCTTGTGCCTTATATAAAGCACTACTATTTTCTTGAAAATCAGACTCAGCTTCTTTATAAGGACTATGACAAAATATACAGACGAGTACATAATTTTGGACTTGACAACGAGAAAGGCGTGAAATAATGGAGTACACAAAATACACCAAGGAGCAGTGGAAAGGCAGCGTCATAACCTCTCCCCTGCCACCTACTCTCGTTACCTGCGGCAGTATGGATAAACCCAATGTGTTCACAGTTGCGTGGACAGGCATTCTCTGCACTCAGCCGCCTGTTACCTACATCTCCGTCAGACCTGAGAGATATTCCCACGAGCTTATCACTCAAAGCGGTGAGTTCGTCATAAATCTGCCGACCAGAGAGCTTGTGAAAGCTGTGGATTGGTGCGGTGTGAAAACCGGCAGAAAAGTGGATAAGTTCAAGGAAATGCACCTTACCGCAGAGCCGTCAGCAAAGGTATCGGCACCTTTGCTGACAGAATCTCCTGTGAATATCGAGTGCAAAGTAAGAGAGGTCGTGAGCCTTGGAACACATGATATGTTCATTGCTGACATTGTGGGGCTTGACGTTGCAAAAGAATTGCTTGACGAAAAAGGAAAGCTTTGCCTTGACAAAGCGGGGCTTCTTGCCTACGCTCACGGAGAGTATTACGGTCTTGGCAAAAAGCTTGGAACGTTCGGCTACTCAGTAAGGAAAAAGAAAAACAACAAAAATATCAGAAAAGGAAAATAGAGTTATGAAAAAAATTCTCACAGCCGCAGTTGCGCTGGCTGTATGCTATAGGCTCAGACCTATCAAAGCGTACGCATGGAGCGGCACTACTCACGAGGACATTGTAAAAAAATCACTTGCACTTCTGGAAAAGGAGAAAAAGCAGAAGCAGGTGACATTCTATAAAGACTATCACAGCGAGATACTCAAGGGCTGCACACAGCCTGACGAGGAGAACGATATGGACAAAGGTCATGGCAAGCATTATTACTCCTGCGTTAATCCAAAGGGCAAGGAGCTTCCTGAAACTAACGGCTATTACCGCAACCGCTTTGGTGACCTTGCAGTGAGCGCAAGAACTTGCCTCGAAGAAAACTACACCGCCGCAGTATCTCTTTACAAAAGCGGTGACATAAAAAACGCCATGCGTGTTCTCGGCAGAGCCGCACATTTTATTTCAGACATGGGCTGCACTGTTCACGTTGCAAACATGAAATATCAGGACAAGGCAAACAACGTGCATTACGCTTTTGAGAAGCACGTTTCCACCACCTGCACAAGACACACAGCCGACAGCTTCGACAAGCGTCTGCTGAAATACTACGGCAAGGATAACTTTGGTGAGGCGGCAAACAAGCTTGTAAAATACGCAGGCAAGTTTGTTGACACCATTTCTCACCTTGACCCAAGAGCTTTTGATGACGTTGCAAAGAACACTCTTCCGGTCACACAGCAGAATGTCACAGCGCTTCTTCTGAAATTCTATGACGATTGCACCTCTGACGCAGGGAATTACATACTTGACGGCAAGGCTTACACATTCAAAAACGAGATATCAGGTCTTGTACTCACTGTTACCCCAAAAGGATTGCAGCTTGAAAAGCCTGACAAGGAGCTTGAACAGAAGCTGACGGTCTGTCTTACAGAGGACGGCACATTCGGTTTAAAGATAAGCGACGGCGGCTATGTGAACGCTTCATGCAAGGGCTATGACTATCTGAAAATAGACGGCAAGCCTGTTCAGTTCAGGGTCACTGCTCTGGGAAAAAGACGTTTCAGAATATCCACTGAATCCACAGGCTATGTAAAGGTGCTTGCAAACTCAAAGGGCGGAAAGCTCTCCTTTGCTGACCTTGAGCCTGAAAATTCAGCTCAGATCTGGATACTTAACTAAAGATCACAACACAAAAAAGGCAGACTCATCGTCTGCCTTTTTTTTACTGCAAATTATGTTTGCGTGTTATTATGAAGTTTGTCAGCAGGAAATATGCCAAGATATATGCGAACTGATACATTGTCATAAACACAAGTCTTAGGTTGAATGCCGCTTCTGTATCGGGCAAGCGTGACGTTGGCATAAAGAGCATATTCCACAGAGAAAGGTCGCCTGCCAGATTGCTTATCATCGAGGATAACATATTGCAAGCGAAGATTATAGCAAAGCCTACAAGAACTTTGTGCTTGAAACAGTTTGAAAGAGAGATAACAAAGTATAAGAATATCTGCAAGCCTGCAAACAGCGTCAGAGTATACAGGCATATCAGAAACGAAGTGAGCGGTTCTTCAGCAAAGCCGTTGCCCAAAGCGTTTATAAAATCTCCAACAGAATCAAGATACTCTGTTGGGTCAATAAGCAAAAGCGAAAGCACAAAAACGATCATGCTCGCCGCTGACCATATCACAGAAGAAATGAACTTTGTGAAAATGTGATAATATGGCTTGACAGGTATTGTCAGCATAAGATAGCCCTCGTCAGTGAAAAGGGTCTTGTGAAAGTTGGTCAGCGATATGGTAAAGCCCACAGTGAACAACGCCCCCACGGCAATACCATAGGCAATGCACACAACAATGAATATCACCAGAAAATTAGGGCTTTTAACGCTCTCGCCATAACGAAGCATCAGAGAAAATATCAGTGCAACTATCATATATCCCAACACAAGAGGGAAAAACTTTCTTGCCGAGCGTTTAAGCTCATATTTCAAAAGCTTGCCTAACATCTGTACACCTCCCTGAAAAGCTGATCCACAGACTTGCCGGTTTTGTTATGGATAGCGTCAACAGATTTATGCAGCCTTAGCATACCATTTTGTATCATCACCACGTCGTCAAGGACAGGTTCGATATCTGCAATAAGGTGGGTGGAAATTACCACAGCAGCTCTTTCGTTGTAATTTGAGATTATGGTGTTGAGGATATAATCTCTTGCCGCAGGATCAACGCCTGCAATTGGCTCATCAAGAAGATAAACGTCAGCCTCACGGCTCATAACAAGACAAAGCTGCACCTTTTCTTTTGTACCCTTTGACATTGTCTTGAACTTTGCCGCAGGGTTTATCCCCAGCCTGTTCATCATATCCTGAGCCTTTGCTACATTGAAATTGCTGTAAAAATCCTGAAAAAACCTAAGCATCTCATTTACTTTCATATCGTCAGGTATGAAATTTCTGTCAGGCAGGTAGGAAACCACTTTTTTAGTTTCCACGCCAATAGGCATTCCGCATATGAGTATATCCCCTGCCGTAGGTTTTATAAGTCCACAGCAAAGCTTGATAAATGTTGTTTTTCCGCTTCCGTTCGGCCCTAGCAGACCGATAATTTTACCCCTCTCCAGCGCAAGGTCAAGATTGCTCAGCGCTGTAAAGCTTCCATACTGCTTTGTAAGCCCATAAGTCTGCAAAACAGTTTCCATGCTGTCCCCTCCTTTGTAGCAAAAAGCAGCAAGACTTTAACACGCCTTGCTGCCGCATTATTATCTTTCTTCACAAATAAGCTTGATCGCAGTTCTTTCCTCACCGTCGATCAAAACGCTTGCAAATGCTGGGATACAAATAAGATCAATGCCCAATGGTGCAAGATAGCCCCTTGCGATCGCTATAGCCTTGATCGCCTGATTGGCTGCGCCTGCGCCCACTGCCTGTACCTCAACTGCACCGCTGTCACGGATAACGCCCGAAACTGCTCCTGCCACCGAATTAGGGACAGACCTTGAAGAAACCTTTAGAATTTCCACTTGAATACCTCCATAAGTAAATTCAAAGAATTTACCCCACTTATTATACTCACTATATTATACTACATACATAATAAAATTTCAAGCTTTATTAATACTTTTCGTTATTATCGCTTAATAACACGCTGTATATTTGTTGCTTTTCCCGATTTTTCATCAAATTTTACCACAACTCCGTTTATAAAGCAATCGTTGGTGCTTTCTGAAAACCTCACAGGGGTGCGATATTTGAACTTATTTATGACTATATCACTGTCTACCCCAAGTACGGAAAGCTCAGGGCCTGTCATTCCAACATCGGTGATATAGGCGGTATGTCCGCCTAAGATCGTTTCATCGGCCGTCTGAACATGGGTATGAGTGCCAAGCACAGCAGTGCATCGTTTTTGCAGATAAAAGCCCATAGCCTTTTTCTCAGAAGTTGCCTCCGCATGAAAATCAACGATTATATTAGGCGTATCAATGCTTTCAAGAAGCTTGTCAACATAGTTGAAAGGATTTTCCACGGCCTCCATATACATCGTTCCCATAAGATTTACCACGGCTATCTTATAAGGACACATATCAATATAAGTCACACCATGACCCATAACGCCCTCAGGGTAATTGGCAGGTCTTAAAAGTTGCTCGTTTGTGTCATAAAGCTCCTCAGCCTCACGTCGTCTGAAAGAATGATTTCCTGTCGTTACAACGTCAGCCCCCATGTTGAGAAGCTGTCTGTAAGACTGCGGTGTGATACCATTGCCCTGAGCAGAATTTTCACCGTTCACCACGGTCACATCTATATCATATTCACGCTTCAGCTTATACATTCTGCTTTCAAGAAAATCGCAGCCGCTTTGTCCCACAACATCTCCGATAAAAAGTAAGTTCATTTGCTATCTCCGTTCTATACTGCATTTTACAGTTACCCTTATTATACACTATCCTTACTGCAAAATCAAGCAGACATCACAAAAAAATCAGACGCTTTTACACGTCTGATCTTTCATATCAATTATCGTCAACTGAAATATCATCAACTATCTCAGGAGTATCCTGGATTTCTGGTGTTTTATCAGCTTCGCCCATGAACTCGCTCTCTGTAAGCTCGCCATTCATAAGCTTCTCAAATGTTGCACCGTCAACCTTTTCATACTTCATAAGATACTTAGCCACAACATGAAGCTTATCCATATGCTCGTTGAGTATCTTTTCAGCGTCAGTAAATGCACTTTCAATAAGAGTTCTTATCTCATTATCGATCTCAGCCGCAACGTTATCAGAATAGCTTGGTGTATTAGTGTAATCCCTGCCAAGAAATACTTCATGATCGCCCTGACCGTATACAACAGGACCAAGATTGTCACTGAAGCCGTAGCGTGTTACCATGTTTCTAGCTGTGGAAGTAGCTCTCTCAAGGTCATTTGAAGCACCCGTTGAGATATCGTCAAGGATCAGCTTTTCAGCAACACGTCCGCCAAGAAGAACCACGATATTTTCGTACATCTCGTTCTTGCTAACATAAGATTTATCCTTGACAGGCAGGCTCATTGTGAAACCGCCAGCCTGACCTCTAGGTATGATAGATACCTGATGAACTTTATCCTGTGATTTGCTGTAGTATGTGCAGAGTGCATGACCGCCCTCGTGATAAGCTGTAAGCTTCTTTTCGTCCTCTGTGATGACCTTAGACTTTTTCTCAGGACCTGCCACAACCTTGATAGAAGCTTCCTCAAGCTCATCTTTGGTGATAGCCTTTTTATTCTTTCTTGCCGCAAGGAGCGAAGCCTCGTTCACAAGGTTTTCAAGGTCTGCACCTGTAAAGCCTACAGTTGATTTTGCAATAGTTTCAAGGTCAACGTCAGGAGCGAGCGGCTTGTTTCTTGTGTGAACTTTCAGTATAGCTTCTCTGCCCTTAACGTCAGGATAGCCCACAAGTATCTGTCGGTCAAATCTGCCCGGACGAAGAAGTGCAGGGTCAAGTATATCACGTCTGTTTGTTGCAGCCATAACAATAACAGAATCGTTATCCTCAAAGCCGTCCATTTCAACAAGAAGCTGGTTAAGGGTCTGCTCACGCTCGTCATGACCGC
This sequence comes from Ruminococcus sp. MSJ-25, assembly GCF_018917825.1. Taxonomy (NCBI): domain Bacteria; kingdom Bacillati; phylum Bacillota; class Clostridia; order Eubacteriales; family Oscillospiraceae; genus Ruminococcus; species Ruminococcus sp. MSJ-25. The sequence goes on along the minus strand of NZ_JAHLPI010000004.1, from coordinate 56,386 downwards.
CGCCAAGGCCTGCGCCTCTCTGTCTGCCCACTGCGTCGATCTCGTCTATAAAGATGATAGCAGGAGCGTTTTTCTTGGCCTGCTCAAAAAGATCTCTTACTCTTGAAGCACCGACGCCCACAAACATCTCAACGAAGTCAGAGCCTGAGATAGAGAAGAACGGAACTCTTGCTTCTCCTGCAACGGCTCTTGCGAGAAGCGTTTTACCTGTACCCGGAGGGCCGAGGAGCAGAACGCCCTTAGGTATTCTCGCACCGATCTCGGTATACTTCTTATTATCACGGAGAAAATCAACGATTTCCTTAAGCTCTTCCTTTTCCTCGTCTGCACCCGCTACATCATCAAAGGTAGCTTTCTTGCTGCTTGGCGCCATTTTGGCATTTGTTTTTCCGAAAGATGACATCTTTCCGCCGCCTGCATTCTTCATCATGAACACAAAAAAGAATATCATAACGCCCAGCATAAGCAGCGTCGGTATCAGATTAAGCCAGAAGCTGTTATCCGATATCGGTATAAGATTATACTGCAAAGGATCGTCTGGATTTTCAGTATTATATTTCTTACGATAGTTCTCAGCGTCCTCACCGCCAAGGACTTCATTTGCAAACAGTGAAACATTTGGAACTGTATAACTATATACCTTATCCTCGCCCTTGAGCTTATACTTAAGCTGTCCGGAGCCAAGATCAAGCTCAAACTGTGACACGTTCAGGCTGTCAAACTGTTCCATTATCTCCGAATATTTTTTGTCGGAAGATTTTGTGCTCATGCTTGTTAGCATATAGACCAATCCGCAGATTATGGCAACCGATACCAGCAGATAGATCAACAGGGTCTTTCCATTATTATTGTTTTTCAATCGATCACAACCTTTTGTTCTGTATTATATTTGGCTCCTTACTCGGAAACTATGCCGATAAAAGGAAGATTTCTATATCTCTCATCATAATCAAGACCACAGCCAACAACGAATTTGTCCTCGATCTCATAGCATTTGAAATCAGGCGTTATGTCTGCAACACGTCTTGACGGCTTATCAAGCATAACAGCTATCTTAACACTTGGCGCACCCATTGACGCAAACTTCTTTTTTAACTCGCAAAGCGTTCTTCCTGTGTCGAGAATATCCTCAACCAATAAAACGTCCCACTCTCTCAGGTCAAGACCCATAAAATCATGATCTCCTGAAATTGAAACATTTCCTGTTGAGCTTGTGCCAACATAACTCTTTGCAGTAATAAAAGCGATCTGCATATCGTTGTCGATACTTCTTACAAGATCAGCAGTAAACACGAACGCTCCCTTAAGAACGCACACAACAAGAAGCTTTTTTCCTTTATACTCCTCAGTTATCTCTGCTCCAAGCTTTTTCACAGACAATGCAAGCTCTTCCTCAGAATAAAGAACCGATATATTGTTCATTAACTAACAACCTCTCTGATTATATATTATCAATGTGACAGAAAAGTGAAAAAATACAAGTTCACACAAAAAACTTTTCAGTTTAGGGTGATATTCATCTCACTTTATGGTAAAAGCCAATATTTTAACGGTTTCAGAGTCTATCTTCACCCTTTCAGCCGCACCGCTTCCTTCAACGAAAACAACGCCCTGACTATCTTTTAGGATAACGGCACTGCTCCTGTCCTCAAGTCTGAAAGACTTGTTCACCAGCTTTCGCACATCGCTGTCAAAATCTCTGTTCACAAGGCGTATCTTCTCGCCCTCTCTGCGATTTTCGACAACAATCTCACCCTTTATTTTATCATAATCCAGGCAACAATTTGCAAACTTTTTATGAACATTTGCGATTTTTCCGTCAAAAGGATAGAATTTGAACTCTATCTCCTTATTGCCGAACAGATAAACGCCCTCGTCGCTTACCTTAACGCTCCTGAGAGTGCTGTTTTCAAGCATCTCGCCCTTTGCAAAGCTGAGCACACCTTTTGAGCAGACCGCAAAGACTCCGCCCTTGATGTTCGCCTTACCCACGTCAAGTATCAGCCTGTCGATATCCTCGATACTGTCATGGCTCACAGTAAGCCCCTCTTTCTCAAGAATGTGCATTATTGCACGACGGCGTACACTTTCGTGGAGCTGTCTTAGACACAATGCGTCATAGCCCTTTGGCAAGACCGCTTTCTCAAAGGCTTCAAGCCCCTGACTTTCAAGATAGTCGCTGTCTGTTCTAAGCCTGTCAGCTGTCATTGAATATGAGCCAAAAAGCGAACTGTTAAGCTCCGCAAGCCTTGGCACAACAAGGTGGCGAATCTTATTTCTGGTATAATCGTCAGTAAGATTTGTGGAGTCAGTAACAAAGTCCTGTCCTCTCTCTTTGAGAAAGCCCTCTATTTCCTGACGAGTACAATTTATAAGCGGTCTTATGATATTTCCCCTCACAGGCGGTATTCCGCAAATACCTTTCAGACCTGTACCTCTTGCGAGGTTGAATATGGCAGTTTCAAGGCAATCCGAAAGACTGTGTGCTGTGCATATCTTGTCTGCACCGATACTGTCGAAAAAGTCATATCTAAGCTTTCTTGCCCCCTCCTCAGTGGATACAGAATGTTCCTTGCAGTAGCCCACGACATCGGCATGAAACACCTTCAGCTCGACCCCAAGCTTTTCGCAAAGCTGTTCGCAAAAATGCTGATCCCTGTCACTTTCTTCCCCACGGAGATGATGATTGACATGACAAGCGCATACATCATAGCCCAGCTCATATAAACACAAAAGGAGCGTAACGCTGTCGGCGCCTCCCGAGAGGCACACAAGCAAGCGTTCGCTCTTATTTGCCATATGAAATTTCTCTATGGTAGAAGCTACCTTTACAAGAAAATTATTCATCATCTCTCCTGAAATCAAGACCTCTGAACAGGGTATATTCGCCTATCCAGCCAAGCTGCACCTTATCTGTCTGTCCGTGACGGTTTTTCGCAACGATACACTCAGCCACCGACTTGTCGCCCTCATCGCTGTAGTAAGCGTCACGATAGAGGAACATAATGATATCAGCGTCCTGCTCGATAGAACCTGATTCTCGCAGGTCTGAAAGGATAGGTCTTTTATCGTCACGCTTCTCTGAGCTACGGGAAAGCTGTGAAAGTGCGATAACAGGCACATTAAGCTCCTTAGCCATAAGCTTCAAGGAACGTGTTATCTCAGACACCGCCTCAACACGGCTGGCGTTTTTATTTGCTGATTGCATGAGCTGTATGTAGTCGATGACCACAAGTCCAAGATTTCTCATTCTTCTGAGCTTTGCTTTCATCTGCGGCACTGTACAGCCTGCACCGTCGTCAAAATATATAGGAAGCTGTGACAGCGTATCTGCCGCACCTGCTATCTTCTCCCAATCGGAAGGCTCAAGATTGCCCGACCTAAGCAGGGTATTATTAACAAGCGCCTCTGAAGCAAGCATACGTGACACGAGCTGTTCCTTACCCATTTCGAGAGAGAATATAACAACATCACGCTTTGTCGCCTTGCAGGTATTCACCGCAATATTAAGTGCAAATGCAGATTTTCCCATTGCAGGACGTGCAGCGATAATGATAAGGTCAGTTCTGTTAAGACCTGTTGTGATTGCGTCAAGCTGACCGAAGCCTGTTTTTGCGCCAAGATGTTCGCCTGCGTCAGGACCTGATATCTCCTGCAAATGCTCGAATGTATCAACGATAACGTCGCTTATTCGTGTAAGGCCCTGAACATCTCTGCCCTGTCTTATCTCAAATATAGACTGCTCGGCAGCGTCAAGCTGCGTCTGAGAATCCTCACCGCCGTCATATGCCTTTTCAAGAATCTGATTAGCGGCATTTATAAGCGACCTTACCCTTGCTTTTTCCTCGATTATCTTGCAATAGCTCTCGATATTATCCGTTGACGGCACCATTTCCATAATACCAAGAAGATAATTCTTAGCCATTGCAGACGTTTCAAAAACACCCATTGTGACGGCTTCATTAATTACCGTGATAAGGTCCTCTTTGCTGCCTGTGGTGAACATTCTCATTATTATGGAGAAAAGCTGTTGATGCTGTGGACGATAAAAGCTTTCAGGCTTTAGTATCTCAATGACCTTCGGAAGCACCGAAGGATCACGAAGAACTCCTCCCAGAACGGCTTCCTCAGCCTCCTGAGAAAAGGGCAGCTCCCTGCCAAGGGTCGCTCCTGTGGTAAGCCCACGGAAATTATCAGCCATGATTACTCCTCAACGACCTTTACTTTAATGCTGCATGACACGCCATGAGTAAGCTTTATCTGTGCAGTATAGTCACCGAAAGCCTTTATCTCGGTTGTAAGATTTATCTTCTTCTTCTCGATAACAACGCCATACTGAGCCTTGAGGCAATCTGAAATAACGTTTGCTGTAACTGCGCCAAAGAGCTTTCCGCCCTGACCTGCCTTAGCCTTTACCAGAACTTCCTTATCCTTTATTTTCTCTGCGATAGCTTTATTGTCGGCTGTTTCAACATCTATCTTGTGCTGAGCGGAAGCCTTTTTGCCTGCAAGGTCATTAAGGTTTTTAGCTGTAGCTTCAAGTGCAAGACCCTTTCCGATAAGAAAATTTCTTGCATATCCGTCTGCAACGTTGATGATATCTCCCTGCTTGCCTGAACCCTTTACATCTTTTAACAAAATAACTTTCATATTATTCACTCTGCCTTTCTTTTTTTATTCCTGCGAATTATTTTCCCAGTATTCGTCAATGGCGTCTGCAAGGCGTTTTCTCGCCTCATTCATTGAACAGTTGAGCTGAGTTGCCGCCATAGTAAGATGACCGCCGCCACCCAAAGACTCCATGACGATCTGCACATTACAAGCACCCATGCTTCGTGCAGAGATATTTATCACACCGTTCGTTTCATAGATAACGAACGAAGCTTTTACACCTGTTATACCAAGCAGCTCGTCTGCCGCCTGTGAAGCCGCTATCCTTATTTCAGAGAAGCTTTCCTCTGTATAAGCCACTGCGCACTCTTTATAAAGGTGAGCACTGTTTATAAGCGACGATTTTTGATGATAAGTCTCAATAGAGTTTGCAAAAAGCTTTTTGACAGCTATAGTATCAGCGCCCTTTTTCTTCAAAAATGCTGCCGCTTCAAAAGTGCTTACACCTGTTTTCATAATGAAATTCTTTGTATCCAGCATTATTCCCGCAAGCAGAGCTTCCGCCGCATGGACTGTGATATTGGAATCCTCGCCGAAATACTCGATAAGAGCCGTCACAAGCTCGCAGGCCGATGACGCATTCGGCTCTAAGAACGACATTATAGTCGGCTCGATACCGTTCACCATTCTTCTGTGGTGGTCGATAACTACCACATTTTTCGCCCTTGCAAGTATCTCCTTTGACTCAACCAGTGCAGGGTTATGGGTATCAGTTACCACAAGAAGCGTGTTATCGTCAAGTCTTTCAAGACCCTCCTGAGGGGTTATGTAATAATGCTCCGACTCGTTTTCGTTTATATAATTTATAAGCGTTTTCGACAAATTCTGCTCAGGGTCTACCACAACGTAAGCTTCTTTTACCATGTTTCTGATAGCACAGCAGAAGCCTGTTGCAGAGCCTACGCTGTCAAGGTCGCCAAATCGGTGACCCATTATAAGCACCTTATCGTGGTTGCAGATAAGCTCCAGCATAGCCTTTGCCACCATACGGATACGGGTCTTATTGTTCTTGTCAGGTGCAGAAGAAATGCCGCCGAAGAACTTGAACTCACCGTCCTCCTTGACAGCCGCCTGATCTCCGCCACGTCCAAGGCACATTTCGAGAGCCTGCTTTGCAAACTTCTCGCTCTCCGCAAGGTTTGCACCATCTCTGCCCACACCTATGGACAATGTAAGGTTAGAACGCTCGCCAACGGCTATTTTTCTTGCCTGCTCGAGTATCTTAAATCTCTGCTCGATTATAGGTGCAAGGTGGCGTTCCTCCATATAAACATAGAACTTGTCGCTCGCTACTTTCTTCGACACCGCAGTAGTATTCTCCAAAAATTCCTCTATGAGCTTTTCTATCTCAACAACAACGTGAGCTTTTTCGCTCTCTCTGATATTTGACATAAGCTCGTCAAAGTTGTCGATAGTTATGATTATTACCGCTTTGTGGGACATTCTGAACTCATATTCAAGCTCCACATAATCGGTAACGTCATTGAAATAGACCATTGAAAGTTCACCGTTTGTATCGGTATGTATAGCCTTTGCCTTATAAAAATGAGAATTTGTGCAAACAAGGTCGCCGTCAGAGGTGTATATCTTATCCATATCGATATTCATAAGCTCTGTGAGGTCGATTCCGTAGGCTTCCTCCTCAGAGTAGACCTGTCTGCCAAAAAGTCTGTTATACCACACGATGACGTTTTCGCTGTCGATTATTATAGCAGGAGCAGGAAAATTCAGGAGAGAATCTCTCTCCGTCTTTGAGATCATCGTGGAAAGCTTTGCCACATACTTGCGAGTGTGATTGTGGAAAACCACTTCTTCAAGCACCCACAATACAGCCGCCGCCACAGACACTAGGATAAGCACACTGCCCGACTCTCTGTGAGACGGAGTAGAATGCAGCATAAAAGCGCCTATAAGTGACGAAAGCATGGTAACGCACACTGTTATTCTTATTATGATCTGTAATCCGTTGTTACTTTTCATTTTAAAGCTCCTGCATTTCTATAAACAACCGCACTGTTGACAGGCGGTCATAATTCCATTATTATCGGCAAAATCATAGGACTTCTCTTTGTCTTTGTGAAGATAAAGTCCGAAAGATTGTCCTTCATTCTGCCCTTTATGGTATTCCAATCCTTCATATTTCTGTCAAGACAATCCTGAAGTGTTTCGGTAAGAAGCTTCTGAGCTTCGGTCATAAGCTCCTCGCTCTCTCTTACATATACAAAGCCTCTTGAAACCACGTCAGGCCCTGCAAGGATATCTCCCGAAGCCCTGTCGATAGTTGCCACGGCAATGATAAGTCCGTCCTGAGCAAGATGTTTTCTGTCACGGAGAACTATTGCGCCAACGTCGCCAACGCCAAGACCGTCCACAAGCACCTTTCCAGCAGGCACTTGCCCTGTTATCTTCATGTCAACGCCGTCTGTTTCGATAACGTTGCCTATATCAGCAATGATTATATTGCTCTCAGGGATTCCCACAGAAAGTGCCGTATCTCTGTGCTTCATAAGATGTTTATACTCGCCGTGTACAGGGATAAAGAATTTTGGCTTTGTGATAGAAAGCAACAATTTCTGCTCTTCCTGACAAGCGTGTCCTGAAACGTGCACCTCGTACATTGACTCATATATTACCTCTGCACCCAATCTCATAAGGTCGTTTACTACCTTTGTGACATACTTTTCATTGCCGGGGATAGGATTAGCCGAGATTATGATAAAGTCCATAGGAGTGATAGTAACGTTCCTATGCTCGTTTGCCGACATTCTTGTAAGCGCCGACATAGGCTCGCCCTGACTTCCCGTTGTGACGATGACCATTTTCTCAGGTGCATATCTCGATATAGTGTCGATATCCACAAGCACACCGTCAGGCACTTTAAGATAGCCAAGCTCGATGCCCTTTGAGATAACATTCACCATACTTCTGCCCGACACAGCCACTTTTCTGCCGTGTGTGACAGCATTATTTATTATCTGCTGAACTCTGTGGACGTTTGAAGCGAAAGTGGCAATGATTATCCTCTTGCCCTCAGCCTTGTTGAAAAGCTTCACAAAGCTTTCGCCAACCTTGCGCTCGCTCATGGTATAGCCAGGTCTTTCAGCGTTTGTAGAGTCAGCCATAAGAGCCAAAACGCCCTTGTTTCCAAGCTCTGCAAATCTAGGCAGGTCGATTATACCGCCCTCGATAGGTGTATAGTCTACCTTGAAGTCACCAGTATGGATAAGCACACCAGCAGGGGTATGGATAGCCATTCCCACGGCGTCAGGGATAGAGTGGTTTACTCTTATAAACTCCACCGCCATACAGCCAAGCTTAACTGTCTGTCTTGGCGTTACAACGTTGAGTTTTACCGTTCCTAGAAGCCCATGCTCTTTCAGCTTGCCCTCAACAAGACCAAGGGTAAGCCTTGTGCCGTAAACAGGCACGTTGAATTTTTTCAGAAAATACGGCAGACCGCCTATATGATCCTCATGACCATGTGTAAGCACAACGCCCCTGAGCTTTTCCTGATTTTTCTCTACGTATGAGAAATCAGGAATAACGATATCAACTCCAGGCATTTCACTGTCAGGAAAAGCCAATCCGCAGTCGATAACGAACATATCGTTTGAACACTCGATAACAGTGAAATTCTTTCCTATCTCGTTAAGACCGCCAAGAGGGATTATCTTCACAGGCGTTCTTCTTACAGGCTCTTTCACTCTGTTCGCCGCAGGTCTTGGACGTCTTTGCTGAGTATTCTGCGGTTTTCTCTGTGGAGTTTCATTTCTCGGCTGAAGCGTTTTTTTCACACTGCCCGAAGCTCTCTGACTTTTTACACGGTCAAGCTCTTTTGAAGCCTGAGCCAGAGGTATCTCACTCTTATTCTGTTTTTTTCTGAAAAAACGTTTTTGTGTAGGTTTTTTTACTGTGTTGTTCTTTTCGTTCATAAAATAATGTACTTTGCCCTGCTGTACTCCGCTTTTAAGCCTTCAAAGGCACAAAATGCCGCAAAAAAGCAGCACAAACATACGGCAGGAGCAATTATCTCCTTCCTGCTGCATTTTATCATGCTCAAATAATATTCGATTTTTCCGTTTAGATTCAATATACCGCTGCGTTTGGGCTTTATTATCATGTGCTGTCAAAAACGCTTAAAGCCTCAAAGAAAGACAAAATGGTGTGATGAACGCAGTTTAAATACAGCGGCATGAGCCGCCTTTGTCCGAACAAAAATATCTGATTATATTGTACTCCATTTTCGTCTCAATGTCAATAGCAATTTATTACATTTATCTGAATATGCCCTTTATCCTGCTTGTTATATCCTCGCAAAAGGCAGCCGCCTGCTCGCAGCTCACGCTTTCTGCAAACACTGTTATACCTTTTTTATCCCTCAGCGGTCTGATAACTGCGTGGGTCTTGCCCCTTGTTATCTCTCCCTCTGCCGAACAGCCAAGCTCTGAAAATATCTTTTCCTTGTTTTCACGGCTCATTGTTATGCCCACAAATCGGCTTGAAGTGTATGCGTCAGGCACATCACAGAGAGCTTTTTGTAGCGTTATCCCCTGCTCTGACAGATAAGACGTCACCGCTGACGCAAGGTAAAGTCCGTCATAGGCAAACATATTATGGGTCGAAACGGCAACGTCCTTTGCTATGTCAGCATTGTTTTCGTATCGGTAAAGCCTGCCACAGTGGTCTTCAGCAGTGGCATCGGCATTAGAGGGGAAATTCTCAGGCAATGCCACTGCAAGCCCCTTTTCAAAGCACACCCCCGCATACATTGCCACCAGCTTTTCCCACATGACATAGCTTGTTTTCTCACTGTAAGCTGATACTTTTGTGCCGTCTGCGGAAAGATTGAATATTATACGCTCACCGTCTATATCGTTCCTGCCGTGAAAGAGTCTGTCGGCAAGGTTCGCCTTTTTAACATCATATGTGCGGATATCCACATTTACGCCTTTAAATCGGTCAGGGAGTATTTTTTCAAGCTCTGCGACGTATAGCTCCCTCACCGCTGAAAAATCTGTCACACAACCCGTCTGAGAAAGCCCCACACTGCGATAAGCTCTGTCGTCAGCTATGCTTCCAATGCGGTCAAGAAGCTTTTCATCAGGCAACATTCCCCCAGCCGAAATAAGTCTTGCGTGACCTGAAATGTTTGCGCCTATGAGTATGCCGAACTCTCCGCCAAATCTGTTCACAGCATAAGAAAGCTCTGAAATGCCTGCTCTGCCTATACTGTACACGTTCACTCCAGCCTGACATATGCCGCAGTCAAGGGCTTGTTTAAGCAAAAGGCTTTCGTCAGAGCCATAGGCTGTCACTATACTTCCGCCTTTTTTTGCAGCGCTTGCGACACAAAGTCCAAAAAGCATAGCCTTTTGCGCTGTGGCTTCACCGCCCCACAAACTGCACTCGCCGTTTTCGTCTATGACAAGTCGGCTGTCAGATGATCTTTTCACGTTTTCATAAAGTCTCGCGCCCTTTTCAACATTTTTTCCAGACCATATGCCCACGCCTTTTTCAATGACGGCTTCACTTGCGATATGAGCCTTTTCACCTATGACGGAATATTCACCGCACTTCACACCGCTGTCAAGGACAGCCCCACGGCATACCACTGCACTGTTTATATCACAGCGTTCAGACACCACCGAGCCTATTCCAACATATCCGTTCACCTTGCCGCCCTTTACAACAGCGTTATTGTCTATGACGCTTCCGCCTTCTATGACCGACCCTGACATAACAGAAACGTTCTCTCCTATATAAACAGGCTCACCTATTGCCGCACCGCTGAAATTATTTTCCGTCAGCCTTTGTGACATATTTTCGTTGTAAAGCATATGCCTTTGACAATCGAGGAAAGCCTCAGGCGTGTTTATCCTTTTATAATAGCCTTTTCCGTCAAGCAGGACAGCTTCGCCACTTTTCACAGCCTCGGGGATAATATCCTCCGTCATATCCATAGGCTTTTCAGGATTAAGACTATCAAAAAGCTCTCTTTTCACTATATATATGCCAGCAGGTTTGTTTTCAGTATCATAAGTCAGAGCCGTACAAAAGGTATCGTGGCTCAAATGAACTTTTATAATCTCATCAAGAGGGTGAGTGCATATACAGTTACATTCCACGGCAAGAATTTCTGTTTCATCGCACATTGCTGTTCTAACAGCCTGCACAGTGCTTTTGCCTGCGGTGTTTATCATATGGAGCTTTATCTTACCTGAGTATTTTTCATCAAGAAGCCTTTCTACCTGTTCAGAGCCATAGCCCACCGCAAGGACAGCTTCTTCAAAGCCTGCTTTCTCCAGCATTTCAAGAGTAAAAAGCAGAATTTCTTTTCCGCATAATCTCAGAAGAGCCGCAGGTCGCCTGTCTGTCATGGGCATCAATCTTTCTCCACGTCCTCCGCATAAAACAACAGCTTTCATATATGTTCCTCCGTTCATAATATTTGATTTAATGTATTATTGGAAAACATACCCACTGTTATTCATGTGAAAAAAATTTGCCGCCGCCCTTTTCAAAATAGAAAAAATATGCTATAATGTAGGATACGGCATAAAAGAAATTTTACGGAGGTGTATATAATGGAGCAGTTTACGGCTCTTAAAAGAAAAGCACTTGAAAAATATTTTTCACGAATGAACGACCAACAGCGCAAGGCTGTGTTCAAAATAAAAGGACCTCTCCTTATACTGGCAGGAGCAGGAAGCGGCAAGACCACTGTTTTGGTAAACCGCATCGCAAACATGATATACTTCGGCAACGCATACAACACAGAGCAGACCTACGGCACGCCCTCTGAACAGGACATACAGTTTCTCAAAGACTACATTGACGGCAAGACAAATGACGCTTCTACCCTTGCAGACATTGTGGCATACGATTGCATAAAGCCGTGGAGCATACTTGCTATCACGTTCACAAATAAGGCGGCAGGCGAGCTTAAAGAACGTCTTGCAGGAATGTTGGGAGAGGCAGGTCAAGGCATAACAGCGGCGACTTTCCACTCCGCCTGCGCAAGGATACTCAGGCGTGAATGTGACAAGCTTGGATTTTCAAGCAGTTTCACCATTTATGATTCAGACGATTCTCAGAGAACTGTAAAAAGCATATTGAGAGAGCTTGGCATATCCGAGAAGATGTTTCCACCGAGAGCGATACTAAGCGAAATATCCCACGCAAAAGACCAGCTCCAAGAGCCTGACGAGTTCATCACCTCTGCGGCAGGAGATTATCGTAATCTGACCATAGGCAAGGTATACAAGCACTATCAGAATAAGCTCAAAGCCGCAAACGCTATGGACTTCGACGACATGATATGCCACACAGTCAAGCTTTTTGAGCAGTTTCCTGACGTCCTCGACCACTATCAGAACTTATATAAATATATAATGGTAGACGAGTATCAGGACACCAACAAGGCTCAGTTCAGACTTGTTTCGCTGCTGTCACAGAAATTCCACAACCTGTGCGTTGTGGGTGATGACGACCAGAGTATCTATAAGTTCCGTGGTGCGACTATCGAGAACATCCTCAACTTTGAGGAGCAGTTCGACTGCAATGCTGACACTGATGTTATAAAGCTTGAACAGAATTACCGCTCGACCCAGAACATTCTTAACTGCGCAAATCAGCTTATAAGCAACAATCAGGGCAGAAAGGGCAAAAATCTGTGGACAGCTTCGGGTGACGGTGCAAAGGTAACAGTATACAAGGCTTCAAGCGAGCGCAGTGAAGCAAAATTCGTGGCTGACACCATTCTTGAGGACATAAACAAGGGCAGAAAATACAATGACCATGCCATTCTCTACCGAATGAACGCACAATCGAACGCTTTGGAGCAGACGTTCATACAAAGTGGAATACCATATAAAATAATAGGCGGTCTGAAATTCTATGACAGAAAGGAAATAAAGGATATCCTCGCTTATCTTTCTGTAATAAACAACCATTTTGACTTTCTCCGTCTGAGAAGAATAATCAACGAACCGAAACGTGGTATCGGCGAAGCCACTGTAAACGCACTTGAACAGATAACCTCAGACCTTGGGGATTCACCTATCCACATCATGCAGGAAGCCGATATGCTTGCTCCCCTTGTGAAGCGTTCAAAACAGCTTATGCCTGTGGGCGATATGCTCTCAGAGCTTACTGAGCTTTCTGACACTCTGCCACTTGCGGAGCTTTTGGACAAGCTTCTTGATATGACAGGCTACAAGCGTCATCTTGAAATGCAGGGCGACGAGGGTCTGACACGTCTTGAAAACATCAACGAGCTTAAATCCACCATGTCAAGCTATGAAGAAAATGCTGACGAGCCGTCGCTGTCGGGATTTTTGGAGGAAATATCACTTTACACTGACGTTGACAATCTCGACTCTGACGCTGACTATGTTGTGCTTATGACAATGCACTCTGCAAAGGGCCTTGAGTTCCCTATAGTTTTCGTGGTAGGCATGGAGGACAACATCTTCCCGTCATCAAGAAGTCTTGAATCAGAAGCTGACACGGAAGAGGAACGCAGACTTGCCTATGTTGCGGTGACACGAGCAAAGGAAAAGCTTTATCTTACCCACGCAGAGGAACGTATGCTTTACGGTCGCACTGACAGAAACAGGATATCACGCTTTATAAAAGAGCTTCCTGCCGATTGCATAGAAAAGCAAGCCGAGGAAACAAAGGCTTCACCTTATCTCAACGGCTATGAAAAGCCTCACAGCATGAGTCTGCAACAGCAATTGGCTCAGCGAAAGGCTGATAAGAGCAATTTTTCTGTTAATACCGAAACTTTCGCACCAGGCGACAGAGTTTTGCACAAGATATTCGGTGAAGGCACTGTTTTAAGCTCAAAACCTATGGCTAACGATACTCTTGTTGAGATAGCATTCGATAATCGTGGCACAAAGAAGATAATGGCAAATTACACGAAGATAAAAAAGATATAAGGATATAAGATAGAAAGATCCGCAGGGCGAAACAAAACGCTCTGCGGATCTTTTGCAATATAAAAGCCGTACACCAAAAAATGTACGGCATATTTTATGTATCAGATAACATCGTCTTCCTGATTTGGAATGTTAAGCTGTTTCTTTGGAACACGCTTGATAGGATCATAGACCCACTTCTTACAGCTATAATCAGCGTCTACCAGACCCTGCTTCTCACAAAGGACCTTATTTCCTTCTCTTGATCTGTTGCCGAAAAGGCAGTAAGAACATGACGGTGAAATTCTGTTACCAAAATAGCTCTTCTTTGCCATGATTTATACAACTCCTTTAAGATAAGTTAATCTTTTTTCATTTGTTATTAATTATATCATACTGTTTTAGAAAATGCTAGTCTTTTCTTCAAAGTTAGTAATAAAATCATCATAATCAAGCAAAACGAGGGAACAAAATTGTTCACTTTGACGAATTTAACATTATTTGTAACAGAAGTCAAAACTGAATCAGGAATAAAGAAAGGATAGATAAAACGGCATATGACAGCAGACAAAAAGGCTGATGTCAAACGTGAGATAAAAAACGGCACAAGGGAGAAATCCACGCCAAGTGCAGCTATTTGTATAATCACACACAGACCACCGAAGGAGCAGACAGCGGCTATAAATGGCAGAAGATAAAATGGACTTCCCGAAAGCTCAGTGAGAGAAGTTATTTCAAGACAGCTTTTCACAAGGACAAGTCCGTTTTCTGACAGTGAAAACACATCTTTCAGAAAGCTGAACTCTCCGCAGTATTCAAGAGAGGACATAAACGCTCCGAAAAAGACTATCATAACGCAGATAACAAAAAGCGACTTTCCTGCCGAGATAACGCTGTCGGTGAACATTCTGCCGTCAAGTCTGAAAGTCGGCTTTGATGTTTTCTTATCCTCATTTATAGCTCTGCCAAGAACAAGCGCAGTGAGAAAATTTGCCGCTAGTATGGATACGAACACTGCAATGCCTGCTCCTGTACAACCAAACACTGCAAGGCCCACTGTACCAGAATAAAAAGCAGGCCCTCCACAGCAGCAAAAGCAGGACATTATCTTTGCAGTACGCTGGGATATTATCTTTCTCTGACACAAATCTGAAAGAAGCTTCACTCCCACAGGATAGCCGGCGGTATTGCCAAGAAGAAATACAAAGAAAAGCTGAGGCGGTATGCCCATTATAAATCTCGATATAGGATAAAAAGGCATTGAAACGCAGTAGTAAAGCCCACTTGAAACAAGTATCTGCGACAGCGCCATAAAAACAAACAGCGACGGGATTATGATATTCATACAGCGGTCAACGGCTTCGGAGATACCAAGCTTTACGCTCCCGCCCCCTGATATGATGATAATGCAGAACCATATGACCACCCCCGCAAGTATGTATACGCAAAGCTCCTTTGCAAGTCTTTTCAACATTTTTATTACCTCCCTACTTTTACTTTTTAAGTATATGTCAGTCTGTCTAATAATATAATTAAGCATAAGACAATGAACGGAGGACGCAAAAATGAAGAAGATACCATTTTTAAGCTTTTTCGGCATGACAAAAGAATTGACCGCACTAAGCTCATACATAAGCATAACTGACGACAGAGCCGCCGTTATCGAAAACTGCAAGCAGATAGTTGAGTGCAGTGAGATAATGGCAAAGGTGCTGACAGGCTCTTTTGAGATAGAGATATGGGGCAGCGGACTAACAATGTCAAATTTCTGCTCTGACAGCGTGGAGATAAGAGGAAAAATAGAGTCGGTCAAGCTTGTGTCAAGAAGTATCAGGGAGAGAGGATAATGATTTTCGGTTATATAGATTATGTTATCACAGGTGACAGCTTCACCAAGTTTTTCCGCAGGATAATGTCAAAAAAGCTTCCCGTTAGCAAAATGTGTGAAAAGAACGGAAAGCTCACTTTGCGTATGCCTGCGGAACACTGTAAGGCACTTGAAAGACTATGCAATGAACTTGGGCTTGAATACACCGCCACAAAACGTCACGGAAGCTTTGTTCTTGCAAAACGTTTTTTCGGAAGAGGAGGACTTGTCATAGGCACTGCGGCTGTCATGCTTTCGTGCTTCTATCTATCAAACGTGGTGGTGAGGTTTGACATACTCAGTGATGATGAAAATATCAGAAAAGGCGTTATGTCGGTGCTTAAAGAGGAGGGCGTTGAAACCGGCACTTATATCCCAAGTATTGATCTCATAGTCACAGAACGTGCGTTAAAGCAAAAAGTGGAGGGCATATCATGGGCAGGCATAACACGCAAGGGTGACACGCTGATAATCGACGTTATCGAAACTGAGGGTGACACAAAGCGTGAGTCAAACCGCTATCCTTCAAATCTTGTTGCCTGCGAAAACGGAGTTATCGAAAAAATCGAGGTTTATGACGGACAGCTAAAGATACCTGTGGGAAGCGGTGTGACAAAGGGCGATATCGTTGTAGGCGGTGAGATCATCACATCAAAATCAAGCTGGATAGACGGCAAGGAAAACGTTGAAACAAAGACAAGCTATGCACGCTCAAAGGGCAAGATACTAGGCACTTTTGAGCGCACTGTCACATTCACACAGCCCTTTGAGGACAAGGCAGAAAAGACGACAGGCAAGAGAGATACAAAGCGTTTTTTCACTGTATTTGACGCTGATATACCTCTTTTTTTCTCAAAGCCTGAGGGTTACTGGAAAAATGAGCAGAGATATTCTCCTCTGTCGCTTTTCGGGCTTGAAATGCCTTTTGGCATAACCACCTGCGAACTTGAAGAATATAAATTTTCACAAGACACCCTGACAGAACAGCAGGCACTTGACGCCGTTCATGAAAAGGCGTATTTATATGAGGAAAATTTTCTCTCAGACTATGAGATTAAAGACCGGCAAGTGGAGGATAATGTGACAGAAAACGGAGTAACCGCTACTGTAACATACACTCTATATGGCGAGCTTTGCAGAGAGGTGGAATTTTTTATTAAGAAATGATCAAAAAGCGTGAAAAGGTGCATAAAAAAAGTGTTAAATCTTACTGAGATTGTTGCAATCAGAGGAAAAATGTGATATAATAACTTTGTATAATAGGTATATCAGAACAAAAAAAGAGGAAGTTGTGCTAATGGCGGAAAAACTTATCAGCGTGGACAGAATGGAAACTGTACTCAGCCTTTTCGGCAATTATGACGAGAATGTTAATCTTATCCAAAAAGAGTATAATGTTGTGATTCTCGGCAGAGGTGACGATATCAAGATAACAGGCGATGAGGAGAACGTATTTAACGCCTCGGAAGCTATAAATAGCCTTATTGCTCTTATCAACAAGGGCGAGGCTATCACTGAGCAGACTATAAGATATGTTTTCACACTTGTGCGTGAGGGCAAGCAGTATGAGATAAAGCATATGTCTGATGACGGCGTGTGCGTAACGGTGAGCGGAAAGCTCGTCAAGCCGAAAACTCTCGGTCAGAAAAGATATGTTGAAGCAATAAGAAAAAAGACTATCGTCATGGGCATTGGTCCTGCGGGAACGGGCAAGACTTATCTTGCGGTGGCAATGGCGGTAAAGGCTTTCAAAGCGCACGAGGTGGAGAAGATAATCCTCACACGTCCTGCGGTTGAAGCAGGAGAAAAGCTGGGCTTTCTTCCGGGCGACCTGCAATGTAAGGTAGACCCATATCTCAGACCGCTTTATGACGCACTTTTTGAAATGCTCGGTCCTGACACTTTTGCTAAGCAGCAGGAGCGTGGCTGTATCGAAGTCGCTCCGCTGGCATACATGAGAGGACGTACTCTTGACGATTCTTTCATTATCCTTGATGAAGCGCAGAACACCACTCACGAGCAGATGAAGATGTTCCTTACACGTCTTGGATTCAACTCAAAGATAGTCATAACAGGCGATATAACGCAGATAGACCTGCCTGACCAGAGAAAGTCAGGACTTATTCAGGCAATGAACGTACTCAAAGGCATTGACGATATATCAATAAACAGATTTACCGACAAGGACGTTGTCCGTCACAAGCTTGTGCAGGACATAATCCTTGCTTATGAAAAATATAACAAAAAAGGAATGTGAAAAAGTAATGGGCAAGGTAAAAGTAATGATAACCAACAACCAGACAGAGGTAAAGATACCTGTTGGCATAAGGCTTCTTGTAAGACGCTGTTGCCATGCTGTTTTGGAATATGAGGGCCACAATGATGATTTTGAAGTTTCTGTATCTTTTGTGAATGACGAGCAGATACATGAGCTTAACAAAGAGCATAGAAACATAGACCGCTCAACAGACGTGCTGAGCTTTCCTCTTGGCGAGAACGGTGATTTTGACATGAACCACGAAACAGGCGCTTACCTGCTGGGAGATATAGTCATAAGCCTTGAAACTGCTTACCGTCAGGCTGAGATATATGGTCACTCTCTTGAAAGAGAGATAGGCTTTTTGACAGTACATTCAATGCTTCATCTCCTTGGCTATGACCATGAAGAAAGCAATCTTCAGGAGAGGATAATGCGTGAAAAGGAAGAAGCTATACTTGGCAATCTGGGCATATCCCGTGACGCCACTTTCTTAGGCGAGCATGAACACAGGTAAAACAGGGATAGGACGTTTCTTCAAGGGCTTTGTTTATGCCTTTGAGGGCGTTGTGAGCTGTATAAAAACAGAGCGCAATATGCGTTTTCACGTTGGCGTTGCAGTGCTTGTGATACTGCTAATGCGATTTTATGGGCTTAGCGCCGCCGAAACTGCCGCAGTTTATATCTGCATAGGGCTTGTTATTTCACTAGAGCTTGTGAACACGGCTGTTGAAGCCGCTGTGGATATGGCGTGTAAAGATAAAAACCCCCTTGCTAAAAAGGCTAAAGACTGTGCGGCAGGGGCTGTTCTCATTGCGGCGATAGCTTCTGTGGCTGTGGGAATAAGGATATTCTGGGACTATTATGCTTTTATGGCGATAGCCTCTTATTTTGCAAGAAACATATGGCTAGGGATAGCTTTAGCCGCAGGTGTGATACTGTGGCTCGTATGGGTGTTCAAAACGCCTGCTGACAAAGATAAAAAAAGATAAGGAAAAATATATATGAACAAGAAAAATGCAAATTCAAAAAATGCGTTCGTCACCATTGTTGGACGTGCGAACGCAGGCAAATCCTCATTGCTAAACGCACTTGTGGGCGAAAAGATAGCCGCAGTGAGCGACAAGCCGCAGACAACAAGAACAAAGATAACAGGTGTTCTCACAAAGGGAGAAACGCAGTTCGTTTTCATGGACACACCCGGTATGCACAAGGCTAAAAACAAGCTTTCCGAGCATATGCTCAACGCTGTGAACGAGTCTGTTGCAGGGGTTGACCTTATTATCCTTATGGCTGACTGCACAAAGAAAATATCCGAAAACGAGCGTGAGCTTGTAAAGGGCTTCAAGACAGGCAAGACTAAGGTGATACTTGTGCTGAACAAGATAGATCTTCTTGAAAACAAAGAGGATCTTATCGCAGTGATAGCAGAGTATTCAAAGCTTTATGATTTTATAGATATCGTGCCAGTGAGCGTTCTTGAAAAGGACGGCCTTGATATTATTATGGAAGATCTTGAAAAGAATGCTGTGGAGGGTCCGCACTACTTCCCTGATGATAAATTCACAGACCAGCCAGAAAAGGTCATAATGGCTGAGATAATAAGAGAAAAGGCACTCAATAACCTTAATGACGAAGTTCCTCACGGCATAGCTGTGACTATCGAACAGCTCAACGAGCGTGAAAATAGAAACGGTGAAGCTATACTTGATGTTACCGCTACGATTTACTGTGAGAGAGAGTCACACAAGGGCATACTTATCGGAAAAGGCGGCTCTATGCTTAGAAAGATAGGTCAGGAAGCAAGAGCTGACCTTGAAGATTTCTTCCAGATAAAAGTAAATCTCCAGTGCTGGGTCAAGGTAAAAGAGGGCTGGAGAAACCGTGAGGGCATGATAAAGAATTTCGGTTTGGAATAAAGGCAACATATTTTTCCGCTTATAATGACCGTCAAAAAAGCTGATAATATCAGTAAGGCGGTGAATATCATGACTTTATGGGACAAGTTCTTTGAAAGCGGCAGGATAGAGGATTATCTCACATATGCCGCACACAGAAAAGAGGATACTGACAATGCTGACCTTTATGGGACTGATACTGAGGGAAAATGACAGGGGCGAAACAAGCAAATCCGTCACTGTCCTCACAGCAGAGCGTGGAGTCATAGATATATTTGTTCGTGGTGGCAGGAAAAGCACGAAAAACGCGTCATCAACGCAGCTTTTTGCATACTCTAAGCTGTGCGTTGAGGAAAAGAAGAACGCTAAAGACCAATCAATGTTTTTTCTCAACAGCAGTGAATCAGAGAAGCTTTTTTACAACATCAGGCTCGACCCTAAGAAAACGGCTCTTGCCTCTTACTTTTCTGAGCTTCTCATGTATATACGAACAGAGGAAAACGGCTGTGACGAGATAATGCGGCTGACGCTGAACACACTTTATTTTCTCGATAAAGGCGACAGGGATAACGAACTTCTCAAATCTATATTTGAGTTTCGTCTGCTGTGCGAAGCAGGATTAAGACCTGCGCTCCTTGGCTGCTCGGTTTGCATGGCGTATGAAGCTGACATTATGCACTTCAATCTGTCAACAGGGGTCTTGGAGTGTGACAAATGCTGTTACAATCCTGACAGCATTTACGATATTGAATTAGACAGGACTATGCTATACATAGTCCGATTTATTGCACTGACGGAATATGAGCGGCTTTTTGCTTTCAAGATAAGCGAAAGATATCAGAAAAAACTGACGGCTTTTACAGAGCGGTTTGTGAGATATAATCTGAAAGGCAAGTTTCCGTCGCTTGATTTTTACAGACTTTTGTAGGCATTGCGTAGCTTTGCCTATTGTCATATTTTGAGGTATATATAATGGACGAAAGATTTTATGATTCGCTGGAGCTGAACAAAATTCTTGAAATGCTTTCAAAAGAATGCTCCAACGAAAAAACGAAAAAAATGGCTTTGGGGATAAAGCCTTGTTCTGATCTTTACACGGTCAAGAAAGAAACAGGCAAGACCGCCGAAGCCCTTGAACTCAGCGTGAGATACGGCACGCCGAATTTTTACAACATAAATGACGTATCAACTTACATCAAAAGAGCCGAAGCAGGCGGTGTGCTTTCTCTTGGAGAGCTTATCCAGATAAGACGCTTGCTTGCGCAGACCTATGAGCTTCACCACTGGTATGAGCAGTGTGAGAACAAGGACACTTCCCTTTCATATCTCTTTGAAATGCTCTATCCAAACAAGTATCTGCAACAGCGACTTGAAACGGCTATCATAGATGACACAAAGCTTTCTGACGACGCAAGTGCGGAGCTGAGAAGCATAAGACAGAAGATAACACGTTCAGGGCTTAAGATAAGAGAGACCCTTGACAAGATGATAAAATCCCCGAGCACTCAGAAATATTTACAGGAGAGCATTGTTACAATGCGTGACGGACGTTTCGTTCTTCCTGTAAAAACTGAGTTCAAGGGCAATGTCAGCGGTCTTGTTCATGACACCTCCGCAACAGGCTCAACGCTTTTTATCGAGCCTATGTCAGTTGTGGAGGCAAACAACGATATCCGCATTTTGCAGGGTCAGGAGCAGGACGAGATACACAGGATAATCGCTGAATTTTCCATGGAATGTGCCGAAATGAAAGACCAGCTCATTTCAAACTACAATGCGGTAACAGAGCTTAACCTTTATTTTGCAAAGGCAAACCTCGGTGCAAAAATGAAAGCAATGCTCCCTGAGATATCCAGTGACGGTGTTATCGTGCTGAACAAGGCACGTCACCCTCTTATCGACCCCAAAAAGGTCGTGCCTATAAACTTTTCCATTGGCACTGACTATCACTCCCTGATAATAACAGGTCCTAACACGGGCGGTAAAACAGTTGTGCTTAAAACTGTGGGTCTGCTCACGCTTATGACAATGTGTGGTCTGCTCATTCCTGCGTCAGACGGAAGCAGGATATCTGTATACAAAAACGTGCTCGTTGATATCGGCGACCAGCAGTCTATAGAAAACAATCTGTCTACATTCTCTTCTCACATAAGCAGAGTAAAGACCATACTTGACGAAGCGGACAGCGAAAGCCTTGTGCTCCTTGACGAGCTTGGTTCAGGCACTGACCCTGTGGAGGGTGCTGCGTTGGCGGTGGCTATAATTGAACGCATAAGGATATTTGGTGCGACGCTAGTTACAACTACTCACTATCAGGAGCTTAAAATGTACGCTATCGACACTCCTGACGTTGAGAACGCTTCATGCGAGTTTGACGTGCAGACTTTGCACCCGACATACAGGCTTATCATAGGCTCACCCGGTAAGTCCAACGCTTTTGCTATCTCTGAAAGTCTTGGTATCGACAAGGATATAATCAAGTACGCTGAATCGCTTATTTCTGAGGATAACAGAAAGTTTGAAACTATCATAGACAATCTTGAACGCACAAGAATGCAGCTTGAAGAAAACAACAGGCTTGCTGAGAAATACCGTGCGGAAAGCGAGGCTCTCAGAAAAGAGCTTGCAGAGCAGAAAGAAAAATTCTACGATCAAAAAGAAGCCGAGCTTGAAAAGGCAAGACGTGAGGCTCAGCAGATCGTAAATCGTGTTCAGCGTGAATCACAGGCACTTGTTGACGAACTTGACAAGCTGAGAAAAGAGAAAGAAAATCCGAACTTCACTCAGAAAGCCATTGATGCAAGGCACAAGCAGAAGTCCACAATGAACAAGCTATACAGCGAGGCTAACCCTGTTTCTGAAAGCAGGAACGAGGGATATGTGCTGCCAAGACCGCTGAAAAAGGGCGACAACGTGCTTATCGTTGACACAAACAGAAAGGGTATAATTATAACACCCCCTGACAACAGCGGAATGTGCTTCATTCAGGCAGGCATAATGAAAACCAAGATAGATGTAAAGAAGCTTCAGCTTATTGAAAAACACCAGCCGCAAAAGCAGACAAAGAAGCCTGTTAAAAAAGGCGGTGTATCCAAAAGCGGCATTGAGAGCCGTATGACACGAAAGGTATCCACCGAGCTTGATATCAGGGGCTATGCCGCTGACGAGGGCGTTCATGAAATGGAGCAGTTTATTTCTGACGCTATCATGTCAGGGGTGACGATGCTTACCATAATCCACGGCAGAGGCACTGGTATTCTCCGTGATGCCATAAGGCGTGCGCTTAAACACCACCCTTCTGTAAAATCATTCAGAAAAGGCGTTTACGGAGAAGGCGAGGACGGAGTAACTATCGTTGAATTAAAGTAAAATAATCACATATCACCGCATTTTGGTATATAATAAGCCAAAGGCGGTGATTTTTTTGAGCGTTCACAAGCGTTCTTTCAAGAACAGAATTTCATACATAATTCTTGCTGTCGTTATTATTCTTGCACTGCTCACGACGGTGTTTTTTGCACAGCTTTCAAGGCACATCAGCGAAATAAGCGAGTTTGAGAGCAAGCAGGCGGCACTTGACGTGATAAATGCGGCCATAAGCAGAGAGCTGGAAAAACTGCCTCAGAGCAGTTATATAAAGATATCCGAAACTGACGGCAGGATAACCTCCATAAACAGCGATACGAACGCTGTGAACAGGCTTCAAAGCAGTGTTTCAAAAGCTGTGAACGAAAGCCTTTCACAGCTTGAGGGTACAAAACTCAGCGTACCCATCGGCACACTTTCAGGAATAAATATCCTCACAGGCAGAGGTTTTGACATACCGCTGCGGCTTCATCAGATAGGTGCGTCAAAGACCGAACTTAAAAGCGATTTAACGGAAGCCGGGATAAATCAGACAAAATACAGCCTCTATCTCACTGTGACCATAGAAATGACAGCCATTCTTCCTGCACACTCTACGGATATCGTGGTGAGCTATGACTATCCCGTTAGCGAAACTGTTATCGTAGGGGAGATACCTGATATGTACTTATGCAAGGGAAAAGGCTGATTTTTTCGCAGTTTATAGAAAAAAGGCTTGTATTTCACCAGCAATTATGGTATAATATAAAGGGCAATACCGCATAAGGCACGCCTAACGGCTTTGCACGCAATCTGCTTGCAGATTTTCCGTTATCTCGCACAGAAACTCCTTGAAATACGGAAGTATTCCTGCGTCGTTTCTATACAAGCTAACGAAAAATCTGGCTACGCATCTTGCGTACAATCCTTATGTGGTATTGCCCTGCGTATGATATGCCGTAAAAAGTTGGCAGAAATGGAGTTGTGTTATTTTGAACGAACAGGAAGCTAAAAAACGTATAGACGAGCTTGTGAAGCTTTTGAATTATCACTCTCAGCTTTACTATGTTGAGGACAGGAACGAGATCACAGACTATGAATACGATATGCTCCAGCAGGAACTAAAGGGTCTTGAGGAGCAGTTTCCGCAGTTTATCAGAAGCGACTCCCCTACTCAACGTGTAGGCGGCAAGGCGATATCAATATTTGAGAAAGTCACACACCGTGTACAAATGGGTTCTTTGCAGGACGTTTTTTCCTTTGAACAGGTGAGAAGCTTTATTGAGACAGTTCAGCAGGCTGTGGATAAACCGCAATTCGTTGTTGAGCCTAAAATAGACGGACTTTCGATATCCCTTGAATATCACAACGGTGAGCTTGCCATAGGTTCTACCCGTGGTGACGGCTTTGTAGGCGAGGACGTTACTTCTAATCTGAAAACTGTAAAGTCCATCCCTATAAAAATAAACGAGGAACTACCTTTGATAGAAGTCAGAGGTGAAACATATATGCCGAGAAATGTTTTTCTGAAGCTTGTTAAAGAGCAGGAGGATAATGACGAGCAGCCTTTCAAAAACCCTAGAAACGCCGCCGCAGGTTCTCTTAGACAGAAAGACCCTAAAATAGCGGCAAAAAGAAAGCTTGATATCTTTGTGTTCAATGTTCAGCAGATAGAGGGCAAGGAGCTTACTTCCCACAAGGAGTCTCTTGACTATCTGAAAACACTGGGATTCAAGACTATCCCTGATTACAAGCGTGTGTCTACCGCTGATGAGGTCATAGGCTGCATAAAGGCTATCGGAGAAAAGCGTTTTGACCTGCCATTCGATATTGACGGCGTTGTTATAAAGGTCGATGATTTCAGACAGCGTGAAATGCTTGGTGCAACTGCAAAAGTGCCAAAGTGGGCTGTGGCTTACAAGTTTCCGCCTGAGGAAAAGACCTCAAAGCTGCTCGATATAGAGCTTAACGTGGGCAGAACTGGTGCGATAACACCTGTGGCCGTGTTTGAGCCTGTTTTTCTTGCAGGAACGAGCGTTTCAAGGGCGACCCTACACAATCAGGATTTTATAAGAGAGAAAAACATTTCCGTGGGGGATATCATCAAGGTCCGCAAGGCAGGAGATATCATTCCCGAGGTACTGGGCTCTGTGGAAAAGCATGGCGACGGAGTTTTCACGCTCCCTGAGTGCTGTCCTGTATGCGGAACAAAGCTTGTGAAGTCCGAGGAAGAAGCGGCGGTAAGGTGTCCGAACGTTGAATGTCCTGCGCAGATATTCAGGAGCATCGTTCACTTTGCTTCAAAGGGCGCAATGAACATTGACGGTCTTGGTCCGCAGATAGTTCACACTCTTCTTGACAACAAGCTTATCACCTCTGTGGCTGACCTTTACACTCTGAGCGAAAACAAGCTTTTACAGCTTGACAACTTCAAGGAAAAATCAGTGAACAATCTGCTTAGTGCTATAGAAAAGTCGAAGTCCAATTCTTTGGACAGATTGGTGTTTGGTCTGGGCATAAGAAATATCGGACAGGCTTCTGCGAAGCTTCTGTGCGACAAGTTCGGCGACCTAGACAACATCATGAACGCTTCCGCTGAGCAGATATCCGAGATAGACGGCTTTGGCGGCGTAATGGCGCAAAGCGTTTACAACGCTTTCCATGAAGAGCATATGATAGAGCTTATCCAAAGGCTCAAAGAATGTGGGATAAACACAAAGTATGAGAAGATACAGATAGACGACCGCTTTGCAGGAAAGACTTTTGTTCTCACAGGCACTTTGCCGACGCTTAAAAGAAGCGAAGCAAAAGCACTCATTGAGAAATACGGCGGCAAGGCAAGCGGCTCGGTGTCCAAAAAAACGGACTATGTTCTTGCAGGTGAGGAAGCAGGAAGCAAGCTTGATAAAGCTCAGCAGCTCGGCATCGAGATAATCACCGAAGAACAGTTCAAGGATATGATAAAATAAGATAATATCTTTTTATATAAATAAAACAGGAGGAATGTAAAATGAACATTGACATTAAACACATTGCCAAGCTGGCAAGACTTCGCATCGAAGACGATCAGCTTGATAAGTTTGAGTCAGAAATGGAAAACATCGTGGGAATGGTTGAAAAGCTCCCCGACATTCAGGACGAAATGACCCTTGACCCTGACAACCCGATGATACTCAGAAAAGACGTGGCTGTTCAGGATAAATTCACAAGACAGGAGCTTATGCAGAACGCTCCTCAGGTAAAGGCAGGCTGTCTTGTCGTGCCTAAAACAGTAGAGTAAGGAGTGTTATAATTGGAACTTTTTGAAAGAAATGCCTGCGACTTGTCAGAAATGATAAAGAACAAGGAAATAAGCTCCGCAGAGCTTACAAAGTCTGTTTTTGACAGAATAAAAGCAGTTGAGGGCAAGGTAGACGCTTATCTGACACTTGACGAAGAAAACGCTATTAAAAAAGCCGCTGAGATAGATGAAAAGCTTGCAAAGGGCGAGGAGCTTTCACCTTTGGCTGGTATACCTGTTGGTATCAAGGACAATATCTCAACAAAGGGTCTGAGAACGACTTGTGCATCTAAAATGCTTGGAAACTATGTTCCGCCTTTCAATGCGACTGTAATGAACAAGCTTGACGATATCGTTGTAACAGGCAAGCTCAACATGGACGAGTTCGCTATGGGTTCATCAACCGAGAACTCACATTTTAAGCCTACTAAAAACCCATTTGATACAGAGAGAATACCTGGCGGTTCATCAGGCGGATCTGCTGCCGCTGTTGCAGCAAGAGAGGCTATCGTTACTCTTGGTTCTGACACTGGCGGATCTATCAGACAGCCTGCTTCATACTGCGGCGTTGTAGGTCTGAAGCCTACATACGGCAGCGTTTCAAGATATGGTCTTGTTGCTTTCGCTTCATCACTGGATCAGATCGGACCTCTTGGCAAGTGCGTAAAGGACGTTGCTATGGTACAGTCTGCTATCGTTGGTCATGACAAGTATGACGCTACTTCTTCCTATAGAGAGTATCCTGATTTTGCGGCTAACCTTAAAGCTGACGTAAAGGGTCTGAGGATCGGTATACCAAAAGAGTATTTCGGCGAGGGTATCGACCCATTCGTTAAACAGTCTGTAATGAACGCTGTGAAAGAGCTTGAAAAGCAGGGCGCAACTGTAAAGGAGATTTCTCTGCCGTCTACAGATTATGCACTTTCATCATACTACATCATTTCTTCTGCAGAAGCTTCTTCAAACCTTGCAAGATTTGACGGTGTAAGATACGGCTTCAGAGCTGAGGAATATGACGGACTTGTTGATATGTACGAGAGAACACGTTCAGAGGGCTTCGGCGACGAAGTAAAGAGAAGAATAATGCTCGGCACATTCGTGCTTTCATCAGGTTTCTATGACGCTTACTACAAGAAAGCAAAGCTCGTTCAGAAGAGAATAATGCAGGAGTTCGCATCTCAGTTCGCTGACGTTGATGTTATCGCTACTCCTACAGTTCCGTCAACAGCATTCAAGATCGGTGAAAACACTGACGATCCCCTTAAAATGTACGCAAACGATGTCTGCACTGTTACAGTGAACATTGCAGGTCTGCCTGCAATAAGTATTCCTTGTGCATATGACGACAAGGGTCTGCCTGTTGGTATGCAGCTTATCGGCGGAAAGTTTACAGAGCAGCGTCTGCTTAACACAGCTTATGCTTATGAGCAGCTTGTTGGCGGATTCAAAATGCCTGAGCTTTAAGGAAAGGGGTCACAAAAATGGTAAAAGGCTACGAAGTTGTAATCGGTCTTGAAACTCATGCTGAGCTTAATACCGAGTCTAAAATATACTGCGACTGCAAGAACCAGTTCGGTCTTGAAGTCAATTCACAGGTTTGCCCTATCTGCATGGGTATGCCTGGCACACTGCCTACTCTTAACGAAAAGGTAGTTGATTATGCAATAAGAATGGGTCACGCACTCAACTGCGAGATAAACCGTGTCTGCAAGCAGGACAGAAAGAACTATTTCTATCCTGACCTGCCAAAGGCTTATCAGATATCACAGGCAGAAGTTCCTCTCTGCGGCAAGGGTTATGTTGATATCCTTGTTGACGGCGAGGAAAGAAGAATAGGTATCACAAGAATACACATCGAGGAGGACGCAGGTAAGCTTCTCCACTCTGACAAGTTCCATGGTGTATCACTTGTTGACCTTAACCGCTGCGGTGTTCCGCTTATCGAGATAGTTTCTGAGCCTGATATGCGTTCCTCACAGGAAGCAAAGGTTTATCTTGAAACACTGAAATCTATCCTACAGTATCTTGGCATATGCGACTGTAAGATGCAGGAAGGCTCTATCAGATGTGATGTAAACGTATCTGTTCACAAGCCTGGCGAGCCATTCGGCACACGTTCTGAGATGAAGAACGTAAACAGCTTCTCTGCCGCTGTAAGAGGTATCGACTACGAGGTAGAAAGACAGATAGCTGTTCTTGAAGCAGGCGGAAAGGTCGAGCAGGAAACTCGCCGTTGGGACGACGAAAAGGGAATGAGCATTCCAATGCGTTCAAAAGAGGACGCTCAGGATTATCGTTACTTCCCTGAGCCTGATCTGCTCACTATCGTTGTTGAGCAGGAGCGTGTTGACGAGCTTAAAAAGAGCATCCCAGAGCTTCCAAACGTAAAGATACTCAGATATGTAAAGAAGTTCGGTCTGAACATAAAGGACGCAACGTTTATAGCAGAGTCTGTTTCCCTTGCAAAGCTTTTTGACGATTGCATGGCAAAGGACAAGTTCCCTGCAAAGTGCTATACAACATGGATACTCGGCGACCTTGTTAAGTACATGAACGCAACAGGCAAGACTCTCGAAGATACAAAGCTCACTGCTGACAATCTTACTGACCTCGTTGCTGCTATCGAGGCAAAGACCATTTCCAACGCAGGAGGAAAGAAAGTCTTTGCAGTTCTTCTCGAGGAGGACAAAAAGGTAAGCGACATTATCGAGGAGCAGGGTCTTGCACAGGTCTCTGATGACAGCGCACTTGAAAAGATCGCTGACGAAGTTCTTGCCGCAAACGAAAAGTCTGTAAATGACTACAAGGGCGGAAAGACAAATGCTCTGGGCTATCTTGTTGGTCAGTGCATGAAGGCTTCAAAGGGCAAGGCTAACCCTGGAAAAATGAAAGAGATAATTCTTGCAAAGCTTGGATAAGCCTGAGTATATTTGGATATAACAAAAGAGGATCGCATTTGCGGTCCTCTTTTTTGTACTCATATAAGTTTTCCGTAACAAACCTCGCCATCTGACGAGGTTATCTCTATCTTTAAAAGCTGTCGCCTTAAGGAAACTTCTTCGCTCGTCCTCGGTATTTTCACTGTCACATAATTAGGAGCATGACCCTGATGCCACTGAGGGCTTGTTTCCTTTTCAAACAAAACCTCCTGCACTGTGCCCACAAGGCTTTTGAGATACAAAGCCTTTGTTTCGTTGCATACATCTGCCATTTGAGCCGCACGACTGTGCTTGGTCTTGCGGTCGAGCTGACCTTTCATTTTGTCGGCAACAGTGGTAGGTCTGCGTGAATACGGGAAAATATGCGTTTCTGCAAAAGATATCTTCTTTGCAAATGCCAGCGACTTTTCAAATTCCTCGTCAGTTTCCTGTGGAAAACCCACCATTATGTCGGTGGTTATAGCGCAGTTTGGAAAATGCCTGCGAAGCTTCTCGCAAAGCTCAGCATACTCCGCCGTATCATAGTGGCGGTTCATACGTTTAAGCGTTTCATCACAACCGCTCTGCAGGGAAAGATGAAAATGCGGACAGAGTTTTTCAAGCTTTGACATTCGCAGGATATCTTCATCTGAAATAAGCTCAGGCTCAACAGAGCCGATACGCACTCTGTAATCGCCATCACAGCCGCAGGCGGCTTCAACAGCGTCAATGAGCCGTGTGCCGTTTTTGAAGTCTCTGCCGTAACAGCAAAGATTTATGCCCGTGAGGATTATCTCCTTGTGACCTGAGTCAACGAGCTGCTGAACTTCGGGAGCGATATCCGCAAGCGGTTTTGAGCAGATGTGTCCTCTCGCAGTGGGGATAATACAGTAGGTGCAATACTGATCACAGCCGTCTTGAATTTTGATATACGCACGAGTTTTTTGGTCAGCACCTGAGTTTGTCATTTTCTCAAAAGCCTCTCCCCTCTCACGAGGAACTATCCTGATAATACGCTCGCCACTTGTGATATACCTTTTTATAAGGGCAGGTATCTCCTTTTTTGCACCTGTGCCAACTATGATACCGCACTCGTCAAGAGCAGAAGCTTCCTTTTCAAAAGCCTGCGGAAAACAGCCTGCCAAAACTATCAGACACTCAGGATTGGCTTTTTTTATCTTGTGAATAAGCTGTCGGCATTTTGAGTCCGACTGAGCGGTAACAGTGCAGGTATTTACAACACAGACCTCTGCATCAGCATAATCCTCCGTGACCTCATACCCCTCGGACAGCATAGATTCTTTTATATTCTCAGTTTCATATTGGTTTACCTTACAGCCGAATGTATAGAAAAAGGCTTTCATATTTGATTTCCTTTCAATAGTCAAATGTTTATAATGCACAATAAATCACGGTAATATATGTGCATATTGCATAAATCTAAACTTTGATTTTTATCACTCTTGACTATTGTACCATATTTTAATTTTTTTTGCAAATATCCATTGACAAATCAGAAAAATCGTTTATAATATAAATTGTAGAGAAAAGATCTACAGAATTTATGTGGGAATCAAGATCGGATATACCGATCATTCTGAAGGAGGAATATTTATGACAAAGGTAAAAATCATGCTCGATTCCATTGCAGCGGTTAAAAAGTTTGTAAGCGTAGTTTCTATGTACGACTTTGATGTGGATCTTGCGTCAGGAAGATATGCAGTTGACGCTAAGTCAATTATGGGTATTTTCAGCCTTGACCTTTCAAATCCTATCCAGCTCGTAGCACACACAGACGACGCTACTAAATTCCTTGACGAGATCAAAGAATTTATTGTTGACTAAACTTTGATATCACGAAAGCACTGAGTTTTAAAAGCTCAGTGCTTTTTTTTATCGCAAAATTTAAACGATTTCGCATTTTTGCAAAATCTCATCATATAGTTTAATATATTTACGAATATACATTTTCTACTTTTGTTGTATTTCCATTCAAAGCGCATATAAAACGTTTGAGATTTTCGTAATAAGAAAACTTTTAGCTGATTTGTTATAGCTTTTATATAAGTCCCACATTAACTAAAACGTTTAATTATGATTGATTATCCAAATTTTATATAATAAATTAACATGAAATAAGTAAAATTCATATTAATATCTTCGTATATAATATTTTACACAATATCTGTTTACTATTTGTTCACACTGACATATAATTATATATAGATTAAGATATGTGACATATAAGTATAGAACTGCTGTTGCCAATGTAAAAAGAAACGAAAATCTCAGAAATTTTCGGTTCTTTTTACTTTTTCAGAGGTTATTATTGCGAAAGGAGGATATGCCAAAGGGCATAATCACGAACATGATCAAAGCTTATATCAGGATAAACGATCTTAATGACATCAAGACTTTGCATGAAGCGGCTTTAAGCTGCAAATACGATCTGGTGGTGCAGTCAGGAACAAAAATACTCAATCCAAAATCACTTATGGGTATTTTCGGTCTTGGCACAAAGAAAACTGTATCGCTGGTAGCTAAATATGACGACAAGCGTGATTTTCTCGAAAAATTCGGTGATCTGATCTCAACTTAGATCATTCCTTATAAAAGCGTTCTGCTGCTGCGGAGCGCTTTTCTCTTTTGCCCTTGTAATCACAAGAGCTATATGTTATAATAGTACAAAAAAGACAAGGAGATAACTAATGAGCGTAAAAATAATATTGCTTGCACTGGAAACTTTGCTGTTGTTTCTGTTTCTTGTACCATTACCAGTTATATGTTCGGGCAACCTGCTTGGCATCATCGTTTCGGTGATGCTAATGATCATAACGGCAAACTGGACAAAATTCTGCGGTATTATATCAAAAATATGGGGACATGGCGCAGGTAAATTCGGGCTTATCTTTGTAAGCACATTGATACTTGCTGGGATAATATATGTAGGTATTCTTTCCATACTTATGTACAAAGCACAGGAAAACCGCCCTGAAAAAGCCAATGTTATAGTTGTGCTTGGCTGTCAGGTAAAAGGCGAACGCCCCTCACGAATGTTACGCAGACGACTTGACGCTGCAATTACGGCTATGAACGACAATCCCGATACGCTTTGCATAGTTTCAGGCGGCAAGGGTGATGATGAGAAAATAAGCGAAGCCTTGGCAATGAAAAATTACCTTCTTGAAAAAGGCATGGACAGCGACAGGATAATAATGGAGGACAAGTCCACTTCAACTTACGAAAATATCCAAAACTCTCTCAAGATACTCGATGAACTCGGCATGAGCCATGATATGACTATCGTCACAGACGGCTTTCATCAATACCGTGCAAGCCTTATAGCAAAGGCTCAGGGCGTGGAGAATGTCACCGCTTATTCAGCCTACACCGAGCCACGATACCTGTTCACATATTGGGTGAGAGAGTGGCTTGGGCTAACGCACTTTTTCATGCTGGGCAGCTAACTAAATTTCACGAAAATTTGCACAAAAAGCTATTGAAAACAGCACAAAGGTATGCTAGAATAAAGTCATAAATAAATGAAAACCGGAGGTTAAAACATGAAAAATATACCAGAAGTAAAACTTGGCATCGTTGCAGTTTCAAGAGATTGCTTCCCTATGTCGCTTTCAGAATCAAGACGTATCAAGGTCTGTCAGGAGTACAAAAAGGCTTACGGAGATATCTACGAATGTCCTACAGTTGTGGAGAACGAGAATGATATGCTCAAAGCCCTTGACGAGGTAAACACAGCAGGCTGTAACGCACTTGTTGTATATCTCGGAAACTTTGGACCTGAGTCCTCAGAAACACTTCTAGCAAAGAAGTTTGGCGGTCCTGTTATGTTCGTTGCGGCCGCTGAAGAACCATGCGGTGATGCACTTATCGACAACAGAGGCGACGCATACTGCGGAATGCTCAACGCAAGCTATAACCTTGCACTGAGAAACATCAAGGCTTATATCCCTGAGTACCCTGTTGGTACACCTGACGAGTGCGCAAAGATGATAAGCGAGTTCGTTCCAGTTGCAAGGGCTATCCTCGGTCTTAAGGATCTGAAGATAATCTCATTCGGACCGCGCCCACAGGACTTTCTTGCCTGCAACGCACCTATCAGACAGCTCTACAATATGGGTATCGAGATAGAAGAAAACTCAGAACTTGACCTTTTCGAGTCATTCAACGCCCATGCCGGCGACGAGAGAATATCTGCTGTTGTGGCTGACATGGAAGCAGAGCTTGGCAAGGGCAATAAAATGGCAGGCATTCTTCCAAGACTTGCGCAGTATGAGCTTACTCTTCTTGACTGGGCAGAAGCTCACAAAGGCTCAAGGAAATATGTTGTATTTGCAAACAAGTGCTGGCCTGCATTCCAGACGCAGTTTGGCTTCGTTCCTTGCTATGTTAATTCAAGACTTACAAAGATAGGCATTCCTGTTGCCTGCGAAGTAGATATCTACGGTGCTGTCAGCGAATACATAGGCGTTTGCGTATCGCAGAAGCCTGTTACGCTCCTTGACATCAACAACACTGTTCCTGCGGACATATACAATGATGATATCGCAGGAAAATTCCCTTACACACATAAGGATACATTCATGGGCTTCCACTGCGGAAACACAGCTTCATGCCTTGTAAAAGAGCCTGAGATGAAGTTCCAGCGTATCATGAAGAGAAATCTTGAGCCAGACAGCGAGCCTAATATTTCAAGAGGTACACTTGAGGGCGATATCGTTGACGGAAATATAACATTCTTTCGCTTCCAGTCAACGGCTGACGCACAGCTCAAAGGATATATTGCAGAGGGCGAAGTTCTTCCTGTGGCAACACGTTCATTCGGCTCTATCGGTATTTTCGCTATAAACGAAATGGGCAGATTTTACCGCCATGTTCTCGTTCAGAAGAACTATCCTCACCACGGTGCTGTTGCTTTTGGTCACTATGGAAAGGCACTCCACAGTGTTATGACATATCTTGGCATGACAGACATAGGCTTCAATCAGCCAAAGGGTATGCTTTATCCAACAGAAAATCCGTTTGCAGATTAATATTTCAGGTATACCGCACTGTAATGGTGCGGTATTTCTGCTTTTATGAA
This sequence comes from Ruminococcus sp. MSJ-25, assembly GCF_018917825.1. NCBI lineage: Bacteria > Bacillati > Bacillota > Clostridia > Eubacteriales > Oscillospiraceae > Ruminococcus > Ruminococcus sp. MSJ-25. The sequence continues at coordinate 22,125 of NZ_JAHLPI010000004.1, read as the reverse complement.
CTAAAAAAATCAACAAGTGAGCCAACGCTTATTCACACATAATTATATGCCATGCCGAATAATAAGAATTTTATTGACAAATATGCGAAAAATGTAGTATAATAGAGGTAACTATTATAAGGAGATGTAGCCATGTCTGTTTACCGTATTTATGTAGAAAAAAAGCCTGAATTTGCAGTTGAAGCAAATTCACTTATCGGCGGAATAAAGTCAGCTCTGGGACTTGAAAACCTTACAGGTCTGAGAGTTATAAACCGCTATGACGCAGAGGGTCTTTCAAGAGAGGATTTCGACCTTGCAGCACCAGTCGTTTTCTCTGAGCCTGCTGTTGACGTTACTTACGATCACCTGCCTGCTGTAAAGGCTGACGAGTTTGTTTTTGCAGTTGAGTATCTGCCAGGTCAGTTCGATCAGAGAGCTGATTCCTGCGCACAGTGTATCTCACTTCTCACTGGAGGAAAAAGACCTACTATCAAGTCAGCGAGAATTTATATCGTTTCTGGCAAACTCACAGAAGCAGAGCTTGACCAGATCAAGCACTATATGATAAACCCTGTTGAGTCAAGAGAGGCTTCCCTTGATTGCTTCGATACACTCGATATCAAGTATACTATCCCTACCACAGTTAAGACTGTTGAGGGCTTTATCTATTCAACAGACGATGACCTGAGATTCATGCTCACAGACTTGGGTCTTGCAATGGACTTTGACGATATCAAGTTCTGTCAGGATTATTTCAAAAACGTTGAAAAGAGAAATCCTACTATCACTGAGATAAGAATGATAGACACATATTGGTCTGATCACTGCCGTCATACTACATTCTCCACTATCGTCGATAACGTTTCTATCGACTCAGACTACATAGCTGCTACCTTTGCAGACTATATCAACACAAGAAAAGACCTTTACGCAGGCAGAACTGACAAGCCTGTTACACTTATGGATCTTGCTTGTATCGGCGCAAAGCAGCTTAAAAAAGCTGGTCTGCTCAAAGACCTTGACGAGAGTGAGGAGATAAACGCTTGCTCTGTTAAGATAACTGTTGACGTTGACGGCAATCCTGAGGATTGGCTGCTCATGTTCAAAAACGAAACACACAACCACCCTACAGAGATCGAGCCTTTCGGCGGTGCGGCAACTTGTCTTGGTGGCGCTATCAGAGACCCTCTGTCAGGACGTTCATATGTATATCAGGCAATGAGAGTAACAGGCGCAGGCAATCCGCTGGTTCCTGTTGAGGACACTATCACAGGTAAGCTTCCACAGAGAAAGATAGTTGTAGGTGCGGCAAATGGTTATTCTTCATACGGCAACCAGATAGGTCTTGCTACCGGTCACGTTCACGAGATATATCACCCGGGCTATGTTGCGAAGAGAATGGAGATAGGTGCTGTAGTAGGTGCTGCTCCTGCTGAGAACGTAAGACGTGAAAGACCTGAGCCTGAGGATATCGTTATCCTCCTTGGCGGAAGAACAGGACGTGACGGCTGTGGCGGAGCAACAGGCTCTTCAAAATCACACAACCTCCACTCACTTGAAAACTGCGGAGCTGAGGTACAGAAGGGTAACGCACCTGAGGAAAGAAAGCTTCAGCGTTTGTTCAGAAACCCTGAAGTTACTTCAATGATAAAGCGTTGTAACGACTTCGGCGCAGGCGGAGTTTCCGTTGCTATCGGCGAGCTTGCTGACGGACTTTCTATCAACCTTGACGCTGTTACAAAGAAGTATGACGGTCTTGACGGCACTGAGCTTGCTATCTCTGAGTCACAGGAGAGAATGGCTGTTGTTATCGCAAAGAGCGACCTTGAAAAGTTCATGGCTGAGGCTGCAAAGGAAAACCTTGAAGCAACAATGGTGGCAAGAGTAACTGCTGAGCCAAGACTTAAAATGAACTGGTGCGGCAACACTATCGTTGACCTTACAAGAGAGTTTCTTAACTCAAACGGAGCTGAAAAGCACACAGATATTTCTATCCCTGCTCCTGTTTTCGCAGCAGAGAGCAACGACGCTGACACTGCTGACCGCTGGGAGTCTATGATATCAAACCTCAACATCTGCTCACAGAAGGGCCTTATTGAGAGATTTGACTCAACAATCGGTGCAAACACAGTTCTTATGCCATTTGGCGGTAAATATCAGAACACACCTACACAGGCAATGGCTGCAAAGCTCCCTGTTCTTCACGGCAATACAAAAACAACGTCCATTATGGGCTGGGGCTATGACCCATATCTCTCATCTGTAAGCCCATACCACGGCGCAATGAGCGCTGTAGTTGAATCTATCGCAAAGGTCATCGCAACAGGCGGTACATATGAGAAGTGCTGGCTCACATTCCAGGAGTATTTCGAGAGAACACAGAATGATCCTGAGCGTTGGGGCAAGCCTATGTCTGCTCTCCTCGGTGCATACAAGGCACAGATAGAGCTAGGATGCGGTTCTATCGGCGGTAAGGACTCAATGTCAGGTACATTCGAGGAAATAGACGTTCCACCTACACTTGTTTCATTCGCTGTTTCAGTAACAGACGCAGACAAGGTAGTTTCACAGGAATTTAAGAAGGCCGGCTCTAAGGTAATCCTTATCAAGCCTGAATATGACGACAACAAGCTTGTGAACTTCGATTCACTTAAGGCAGTATTTGAAAAGGTAGAAAAGCTTATTGCCGAGGGCAAGGTGCTTTCATGCTGGGCTGTATCATACGGCGGTGTATCTGAGGCTGTTGCAAAAATGGCATTTGGTAACAAGATAGGCTTTAAGTTCACAGATAAGCTCACAGCAGAAGAACTTTACAGAGCTTGCTATGGCGCATTTGTTATCGAGCTTGCAGAGGGCGTTGACACTGACGAGAGAGTTATCGGTGAAACAACAGAAAGCTACGAGATAAAGTCAGACAATTACACAATAAGCCTTGACAAGCTCCAGACACTTTGGGAGGGCAAGCTTGAGCCTGTATATCCTGTTCATGTGAAAGAGCCTGCTGAGAAGCCTGAAAAGTACAGCTACAAGGCAGACAAGAGAGTTGCACCTGCTATCAAGGTGGCAAAGCCAAAGGTGCTTATCCCTGTATTCCCTGGCACAAACTGCGAATACGATACAGCAAGAGCCTTTGAAAAGGCAGGCGCTGAGGCTGACATCTTCGTTGTAAGAAACCTCACAGAACAGGCTATCAAGGAGTCTGTTGACGCAATGGAGAAGAAGATAAAAGAGTCACAGATAGTAATGCTCCCAGGCGGATTCAGCGGTGGCGACGAGCCTGACGGCTCAGGCAAGTTCATCGTATCATTCCTGAGAAACCCAAGACTTACAGACGCTATCCATGACCTGCTGAAAAATCGTGACGGTCTTATGCTTGGTATCTGCAACGGCTTCCAGGCACTTATCAAGCTTGGTCTTGTACCATATGGTGAGATAAGAGATATGAGAGACGACTCCCCTACACTTACATTCAACACCATTGCAAGACACCAGTCTAAAATGGTAAACACAAGGATCGCTTCCAACAAGTCACCATGGCTTGCAGGCTGTGAGGTAGGCGATATCCACAGCGTGGCTATCTCACACGGTGAGGGACGTTTCGTTGCAACAGCAGAGGAAATCGCACAGCTTGCTGCAAACGGACAGATCGCTACACAGTATGTTGACTTTGACGGAGAACCTACATTTGACATTCATTGCAACCCTAACACATCATTCCAGGCTATCGAGGGTATCACCTCACCTGACGGACGTGTTCTTGGTAAAATGGGTCACTCAGAGCGTAAGGGCTGCTGCGTATCAAAGAACGTTCCTGGTGAAAAGGATCAGAAGATATTTGAAAGCGGCGTAGCTTACTTCAAGTAAAAAAACAAAAATACAAGGGCGGAGCTTTTCCGCCCTTTGTTTATATGAGGGCAAAGATATGCTGAAATACATTATAATATATCTTTCCGCAATGAGCCTTTTGACGTTCATACTTTTTGGTGCAGATAAGCACAAGGCAAGAGCACACAAATGGCGGATACCTGAGAAAACGCTCCTTGGTCTGAGCCTGCTTGGCGGCTTTGCAGGAGGATTTCTGGGCATGGAATTTTTCCGTCACAAAACAAAACACTGGTATTTTTATATGGTGATGATAATTTCTCTTGCACTATGGGCATTTATCATATACAAGGTCATTGCAGAATAGAATAAGTTCTTTAGGTAGTCGGTAACGGCTGCCTAATTTTTTTGCCCTCCTTATTCCGCTGTAACGGTGTAAATGCCGTTCTCATCAGGTCCGCTGACGGTGCATCCCTCTGCTAGTTGAATACCGCCATATCTGCCTGTTTCATATTCATCCGGCTTAAAGTTATATGTACCCACACCGCAGATGATCTTTGCCTCTTCTCTATAAACACTATCAAAGGAGAATTTGCCTATCCGAATATTACCCGACAGTTTTAAGGTCGGCGTACCGGAAGTAACCATGGGAACTTTAAGCGTCCCTAACGTAAAGTCGCCGGAAATGGTGACATCTTTTTTAACTTTCATTGTTCCGGTAATATTATTGACTCCCTCGAATTTCCAAATGCCGCCATAGCTGGTAAAGCAATCTTTCGTGATGACACAATCTCTCAAGGTCACATCTGAGTAATTATTATTGTCGCACAACTCATCCAGAGTACAATTGTCAACGATCAGATGTTGTTCAGCTCTTCCATTCATCTGCACATAACAACCGATAGTACCGTTGCGCAGCGTCAGCGTTTCGTTGCCATCATTTGAGAGTGAAATAGATTCGACACTCAGCGTCTTTCTGTTCAGATCAAACTCCAGATCTTTTCCTGACGAAACCGTCAGCATCTCGTATGCTCCGTTAAGATCGTTGTTTAGCTTTGCCTTGCCACCATTTTCAAATACACCGCGCAGATTCTCCAAATTTTTCACCATAGTAGTGTCTGAGGAGTCTGAGGTGTCTGAGGTGATCTTTACTGTAATAGTTCCGATCTTCTGATCTTTTGTGATCGCACCTCCGGAAATGCCAAAAGCAGTTGTGTCTGTTGGGGCGTTTTCAATTGTTGTATTCTCTGCAGAAGCAAGATCAAACTCGGTATTGTCAAAGCTGCCATTCAGCCCATCCACATCGGCTGCGTAAGGAGCTTGGGCTAGACGTTCCGTCGCCTAAGGAGAAATTCGACCCGCCGTTGGGTTTCTACGAGAAGTGCAGTATTATGGACGAAATGCCTCTGGCTTACTGCGTTATCGAGCTTGTATTCGATGAGGATGGTCACGGCGTTGACTTTATTTTCCGCTACTGCAACAAGGAGATGGCGGTAGTTGAGGGTGTGCCCGTGGAAGAAATGCTGAATCGGTCTTTTTATGAAGTATTTCGCAACGGAGACCGAAAATGGGTGGTATCTTACGCAGATGTAGCACTCAACGGCACAAAGCACACGCTGAAGGATTTTAGCGCTGAGATTGGAAAAGACCTCACCATATATTGCTATCAGCCCGAACCCGGTTTCTGTGCCTGCGTCCTGCTGCCAGAATAAATGCACAGCCTAAAATGACATTTTGTTAAAAAGCATAATGTAAAAAAGGCTCTGATAAGACCAATTTTAGGTCAGCTCAGAGCCTTTAATCGTTAAATGAGGCACAGGTTCGATAGATACTTTTTTAGCAAGTTCTTCAAGATAATCAAGCGTAAATTCACTTTCTGATTTTGAATTGAGCTCATCTAATGCTTCCAATAACGTCAACATTACAATACACCTCCTTACTCATAGCCATATATTACCTTGGTCTGTCCACTTTCTTCGCCAGGCCATCCGGATATGTTGTAAGCTTTGAACGCGTCAGTTAACAAAATTTGAAGGTGTTCTCTATCGTTTAGCAATCCTTTCGGGAAATCAATACGTGTTATTTTCCAACAAACTTGTTGTTCATGAATACTCTTTATTGCTTGAACAGGTATCGGATTTGATTTATACATAAAGATAAATTCCTCTATATCATTATTCGTGTCATGATGGTTATAGCAATGTGCTAACCATGTTTCAGAATTTTTGTCAATAGTTAAGTACAGGGGCATGATACCTTCTGTCGTGTCCATAAAGCTCCCGTATGGGTTCTTAATCTTTTTCTTAGCCAGTTTCTCTCTTTGCGTTGGAGTCAGCTTTTCATTAACAAATGCCATAGTCTAAACCTCACAATAATAAAAGTATTTAAGGGTATTTTAAAGAGAACCCATATGAAAGTTCTTGCTGCGCTTGTATAGTAAATACAATGAATGAAACGTAAGCACTCAGAATCTCTTCCTAATGAATTATATAGATTATTTAATTGTTTGGTTGGGATTCCATTTATTGAATTCGCGCTGCCGATTTCTTCTATACTAGGGTTAACATTCGGATTTGGTTTTAATTATAGCTTCATCAATTTCGGCACTTGGTGCAACCCAAACAACAGTATCATCTCCAACAGGACGTCACAATGTAACATCTTTGCCTGAAATATAGTCTTCATAACCTTTTTCAGATATTAGATAAGATGCACCTTTACTAAATATTTCGTCTATATTCATAATATACTCACCCCATAATTTTTAGTTGCAATGTTATTAATTCTTGTAATTTCCTGCCAAAGCCCATTTTCTTCATTCCAACCTTGCCATTCCATACAAACACGAAGCTCCTTTTCGTGTTTTAATAGCGTTTCCTTCAATTTCTCAATTAACTCTTGATTAATGAATTTAAATGGTGCTTCGTGTCTTTTTTCATTCCTAATTTGATTCCAACATACCATAAACGCTATCCAATTCTTTGCTGGATCGCAATCAAGAAAATACAATATGGCTTCTTCGAATTTGGCAACAATTTTTTCATTTTTAGTTTCCTCATAAAGTTTGTATACTCCAAAATCTATAATTCTACTAAAATCCGTTGGTACATTTGCTGGAACAAAGTGACTTATAGGACAAGCATATCCTTTTTCTCCGCAAAGGAACTCAGCAACCTCGTTATTTTCAAATGCTTTTTTTGTAAGTTCAAGCAGCTCTTCATTTGTAATTTGTTTTTCTAATTTCATAACATTTCCTTTCCCACCAAACGACGAATAAACATTTTCTATTTTTACATCAAGTATATCTATTTGTATCAATCACGGGGACATCTTCTAAAATATCATCTATCATTGACGTTGTGAATTTGAATGTAACCGTCAAACCCTCCGCATCTACCCCACCGATGACTAAAGAAGTATAATAAACTTCAAGCAACTCCATAGAGTAAATTACCCAATCTCAAAAAGTCTATAGAGCTGCTTAGACCAAATTAGATGTGGAGATAAAGATAATGAAAACAACGATCACAACGGTAAAGAACGAATTTCGCCTGACCGAATGGTCAGCCCAGATCCAGGCACAGAAAAGTAGCGGACTTACAGTGCATAAATGGTGTGAAGAAAACGGTGTCAATGTTAATACCGTGTACTTGAATTTTGTTCCGATTATTTCGCTGCTCATTTGTTATTTAATTCCTTGCCTTTAATCTATTCATTTTCTAAAATATATTCATATTTATTATCTTCGCTCCAACGGCTGTCTATATCCTTAACAGACAGCGCATTGATCGAGCCGTCATCTCTGCCAACAGCCACGATCGCATATTTATTGCTGTCTGAAATTTCATACATATATACATCGGCTAAAACATGTTCCTTGTCATTGTCAAGAGATTCGGCATACGGAGCACCGAATTTTTCCTTAAAGCTCAGAAAATCTCTGCTGTTCCATGCGGTTATATCATCATATTTTACAATACTTTGTGGATTGATTATCCTGTAAATATCTATAACTTCGTACTTATTGCCCGTCTGAGCCACTAAATAACTGCGGCTGTCGCCATAACCGGAAGCAACGCAGCAGTTATGGTCTGCAATTTCAATAGTATTGGCAGTATTACACTCGATATCACCGGACTCATAATCCAAAGTATTTATGGATATGTTATAAACGCCGACCAGATCTTCCCCATCATCATGCTTTTCATCGATGGGACAAACTGCTATATATACCCCATATTTTTGCTTATCCGTGATAATATAAAATGATCTGGAAAGAAAAGCACTGGTATAATTTTTCCCTGAAGAACTGGCGCTCACAGTATCCTTTTCATACTCTGTCGTGCGAATTATATCGCCTTCAAATCCATCAATCAGCGCTTGTATATCAGCGTCAATACCATCTGAATTTTTCAGACCGTTACACAGTAAGGATTTTACGCCGTCTTTATCCCCATCGTCTATGTATGTCAATAATTGATCTACCGTATCTGCGTAGAACTGATCGTTGTATTTATACTCAACACCGTTTATGATAGGCGTTTCTTTAATGGCACAACTACTCAGAGATATCACCAATACTAAGCTCGAAATAAGGCTGATGACTTTTTTCATTTATTATTTCTCCTTCCAGTCTAAAATTGCTATGTAAGTCTCATCTGAGAATGACCACCCTGCAGTTCCGTCAGTCGCATCTCTGAAAGCCTCATACATGATCTCGCCATTCTCCATCCTCAATATCCGGTTTTTAAGTATTCATACTTATCGTAAAAGTCATTCTTGCTCTTATTAATAACATCAGCGACATCGCCGTCGATACGCACAACATCAGAAACAAACTCATTTACATCTTTTTTGAGATTATCAAGAGCGTCGATCTTATTTTCCTGAGTCTGTGTAGACGCTTTTATAGAACTAATTACATCGTCAACATTGCAAACGCTGATTACAATTTTTAAGATCTAGTTTTTGTAATCCAATTAACCTTATATTCTATTATTTGGTCATCAACATTTTCTGTTATGAAATTCAAGAATTTATCATAATTTTTCATTTTGCTGTCTACGTAAAACTTTCGTATACCCGCATATACTTTTATTCGTGTAACAATATTGGTTTTTTGATCAACTGTATCCGGTTTTATAATAGTAACTTTTTTTATCTCATCGGTTGTTATTTTTATTCGGATACCGCAGGTTTTAACAACCATTATTTCATCTTTTCGTACTTTAATTTTCAGAGTAGTGAATAATACAGGAAAAGAAAGCAAAACACAAAAAACAAGTAATCCTATATACATAAACCAATTTGCTTTAAAAGAGTGTTCAACAAAATCAATTATTTCAAGTATAATTACAAAAGAAAAAAGTACGGCTACTAAAAACAGTAAGACATATCCATTATGTCTAATCTCAAAATAATTGTTTTTAGTTCTCAATCAACAGTTCACTCCTTTAATCTTTTATTGCATCAATTCCGCCTTGACCAATATTCTCAAAAAAACCTTCTATATATCCACCCACAAGACCATTGCGAAGAGTTTTGAAATATCTGCTAAAAATATCAAATTTAATCTTTCATCCAAGCTTCATCATAATTTGGATGTTCATTTAAGCATTTCAAATCAATTCCATGAGTATCATGCCCTAAATATGAGAACTCTTCTAATTTTGGTAAGTTTAACACAAAGCTTATGTCTGTAATATTACAATAAGAAACATCTAAAGCTTTTAGATTATAAAGTTTATTTATAATTTCTTTATCAATTGAGTGTATATTCGTAGAATTTATATTGAGGGATACAATATTCTCCCAATTAACACTTTCATCATCCAGCTTGGTAAAATCAGCTCCTGAAATTGAAAGTGATTTCAATTCCGTTAATTCGGATAAATCCGGTAAGGTTTCAATTTGAACATCGTATAATTCCAACGATTTTAAATTCTTGAAGCTTCCCTCTGTTCCGAGCAAGTTAATATCGTCAATTTTAAAACGAGCACCCCCATAAGGATTTGATCTAATGCATAAGCTTGATAGACTTCTGATATCTGCCAGCTTTCTTATTGAACCAATAGGTGAATCTACAATATTAACAGAAGTTAATTTTTTTAGTTTAGTTAACTCTTCAAAAAAGTTCTGTGCATCTGAAGCGTCACTGATTCCGACAATAGTAATTGTTTCAAGATTCGTTAATTTGCTGAGCAAATCATAATCATGTCCCAAAAGTGCAACATCAGAACCCGGATCACAAACCAACTCACGTATCTCATCATAATTCTGACTTGTTTGATTAATACAGTCGTTAATGGTTTTTCGTTTCCACTGTAAATCAGCTTCTGTTTCATTATCACTGTTTAAGAACCATATTCCGAAACCTATTACAATAGCCAAAAATATTATAAGAATACAAGTAATAATTATCATTGTAGAAAATATGGTTTTATGTTTCATTATAAACAAATCCCTCATTAAGTTAATCTTACAAAAATGTTATAAAGGCATCAATATGCTGTTTATATTTATCTGCTCTCTTCTTTTTTTCTCCTACAAGTTCACCATCAATATAAGCACCCAAAGTAGATTTAACATCGTAATTTATATTATTGCGAATTTGATCAATACCACCATTATTTAATATGAACTCCGATTTAGGATCGATTCAGCCATCCATTACAGCCTTATTATATTCCTGTTGAACTTTCAGAAAATTACTGTTACTGTTCTCAAATTTATACTGTATATTATTCGGATCAATATCAGATAAAAAATCCTGATCGTCATACCTTGTCGAAATAATATCTCCACTATAGGATATCATTCTATCAGTACTTCCATTAGCAAAATCCACAATGTCTAAATTATCATTAAATTCAACATACTGTAATGCCTCATGAACAAAATCTTTCATAACCTCCGAACCCAATTCATTTGCTCTCCTTTTAAACTCTTCAACAGTTGGAGAATTTTCCCCATTAAAAAGATTCCCTCTTCTCGTGAGAATCCAAAATGTAATTCAATATTCTCATAATTAGAACCATGTTGCACATTTAGAGCAATTGCAAAATCAATAGCATCAGCCACATTTTAGTCAATAGTCACAACATCGGAAATGTATTTTCAAAAGATTCAACTTTTCTTAATGAATTTGTGGTAAAAATTAAATTTATATAATTGTTTCAAATTAACGTTTTAATTTTTTCAAACGTTTCTATACCCTTAAAATTATCAAAATGAAAATATAATCTATTTTCATTTGTTACCCATGTACAGATCATATAACATAGACCTTTTATAATAGCTGATTTTTGCGGATTGTTTGAGTACGGTTCACAATTATAAAGAAATTGTTGAAACGTAATATTTTCAAAAGGAAAATATATAACTATAGTTTCACATAAGCTTTTAAACAATAAATTGACAGATATATTAAAAAAGTCATTATTTGCTACAATAACAATATCGGTATTTTCGTTTTTAGTTATCAATGATGCATATGTTTGCTTAGAATTAGTAATAATTTTTGTTAATTCATCATTCTTGCAAATATCGCAAATTTCAAGAAAGAAAAAAGAAGGTGCTAGCTTAATTATTTTTTTTAATAACTTTGTAGAAACATCACCATCTATAAATGCTTGTTTAACTTTTTTCTTTTGATCATTCTTTCTGAGTAACACCTATTACTCCTCCTAATATTGAAGTCAATCTAACATGTACATCACGTTTAGCGGGATCAAATATCCATTTCATGGATTTCATGAAATTAGGCATACTATTGTATAAATTATATGTAATATGCGTATGAAAAAGTTGTTTTCCAGCCTCAAAATCCAATCTGAAAGTTTTTCCAATTTTAAATAATGTTCCACCAGAATTTGGGTTATTAAGTCCGTTTGGAGACCATATTTTTATTTTACCCAAAGTTTTACCTGAGAAATTATTTGGCTTGAATAATTGCAGTTGTTCACCGCCAAATATCAATGTACCACTTCTAGAAAATTTTAATATTGCAGATATTGTCTGCGCACCACCAGCAAAAATTCCACCCCACATAAATCCACTAGCGAAACCATCTACAAATGATCTTAACACTTTTCCCAAAATCGTTTTAAAACTATCTCCACTGAAAATCGAAACTATCAGTGAACTCATCACACTAATCCCACCAGATATAAACCCTGCCATTGCAGCTGCCTTAAATCCTATACCAAGTACTGCTAAAAATGAGCCACCTGTCAATACGGTTAAAACAGCACCAATAACAATACATATAGCGCCTATAACCAACTCTTTCCAATGATTCTTACACCATTCGCCGACTTTTTTGCAGCCGTCTTTGAATTTCTCCCTACGGCTTTTTTCACATTCGGGCTTCATGTAGTAGTACTCGTCGTAATAATCGTCTTTGCTCTCAATAATAGTCAGAGTTTATACAGTTGTATTTTACTACAACTCCTAATAATATCTAAAATATGTGAAACTTTTTCTTGGTTGCTTGGCAATTTTACACCTCCGTTATTCTATTTTTACAAATTTGATATCCGATTGAGTAATTTACATTATTTATTTAAGCTTGAAATCTTTTACCATATGTATTTAAGTATAGTCTGTATCCTATCTCAAATAACATTAATTGAGCAAATCAACGTTAATACAATCTCCTAAAACAATTAAATCGTATTTCTCATCGTTACCTTTTTCAAAAAATCTCCAACATTCTGTATTGTTTGTAACTTCCAAATATACAGTCAATGTGATACTTTTATTAAATATAATCACCAAATCACCAAATTCCGTGATTTTTACTTTTTGAACAATAAGGTTATTAAGTAAATCGTTTTTGTTAGAGGCAACCCATTTATCAAATATATTTGCACCATTAACATCCCACTCAAATAAATCATCATCACTTTCTGATTCCAATTTATTATATTTGTCTGTGTCAGTAACCAAAATTTTTTCATTGTCACATATTCTAAATAAAGTCTGCATTAATAATATATAACATTTACCGTGCTCATCAACAAAATCAATCCAAATGTCCCCATGATTTCTATTAATATCAGCAACCTTATTTCCAACAAGTACTTGAAGTCTTTCTGAAATATAATTTCTCTCTTTTTTATTCACTAACATTATCCTCCCGACATTGAATCCCTCTGCCAGTTATAACAAGATGTCTTTCTTTTCCATGCCATACAAAGAAACGCCAACACTCATCATTAGAAGTTGTATCAACAAAAACATTTAATGTTATAGAATTACTAAATTTAATTTTAAGATCACCAAAATTGTTTATTTCAATAGATTTAATTACAATATTATCTGAAAAATTTTTGTTGAAATCATCGCACCATTTGTCAAATAAATTATTACCTTTTACATCCCAATTAAAATTTTCAGTTTCGGTCATTGGTGATATTGGCTGATATTTATCCATATCAGTAATTAATACTTCTTCGATATTACAAAATCTAAAAAAAGTTTGCATATGGAGTGCATAATCTTTACCATCAATTCCTTTCATGGCAATCCAAACTAAATCAGCTGCTCTCCCTATTTTTATACTTTTCGCACCTTTAATTTTATTGATGCATTCCGTTATTGTATTTTTTTCTGATAAAGTCATTGTACTTCCTACCTATACTCCAAAATAATTCAAAGCCTCTTCTAGTGCTTCTTGATAATCCATGCCTTCGTCATGTAATATATCATGTATATTATCTTTTATCTTATTTTCTGGCACACCACGTCTTTTCAACTCACGTGTTATTGCTTTAACTTGTTTTTGTTGTTTTTTCTGATCTCTCGGAGATTTACCTTTTTGTCTACCCATACGTTCGCGTCTAGAATAATCTTTCCCAGCATTATGTACCAACACACCAAAGCCACTAACGTGATACGTATGGAAATCCTCTACCTGAAAATTATACACCGTAGTGGGTTCATCTGTCAATTCGACAGAATGATTTTCAACCAAAAGAACATTGCAATTAGAATCAAGAAGTTCATCACTGATTGCAAGTTCTCCTGCATTGACAAAGCCACGATTATTTACATAGAACGGGTGCATTTCAGTCGTAATGATCTCTTCGCCGTTGATTACCAAATGAATAAGCTTAGAATCTTCTCATATATAGGTTCAAAACGCAAGTTAGAAAATAGATAAGTGTATACTCTTTTTCCTGTTAAAGTTGTGTCTTCAATCCTAAAGTAATTACCATCTGTATCATATACTACTTGTTTTCCCGCTTTAGGATTATTATATATCACCTTGCCGCTAAAAGCTGTGAAACTTTTTCTTGGTTGCTTGGCATTTTTACACCTCCGTTATTCTATATATTTTTTACTTTGATTTTCTGTAGTTATGATTTCTTCGCCGTTTATAACTAAAAGTTTAGAAAATAGAATTATTATGAATTCATAATAATTTTCGCCGACCAATAATATAAAAATAAGCTCAGAATATCTCATCGATCCATTTTACTTCATCAAGTAATTGCCCTGTGTCAATCCAATTATGTATAATTTTTAAACCTATCTCATACGGAATAAGATACTTATTCGACATTAAAGAGTAGTCGCCAAAATAAAATAACGTTTCACCACTTGATTTTTCATCGCCTATTGCAGTAAGTTGAATTTCAAAATCATCGGATTTATAGCAAACTATCGTTTCCTGAGTAATACCAATACTCATTCTTCCTATAGAATCAATAACTATATCTACCCCAAATGGTGATGTGAATATATCTTTTGTTTCTTCTTTAATATTATTAAGCTGTTGTTCCAAGTCAGTTATTTCTTTTTTTATATCATTATATCCATCAATACAATACTCTATATACGCTTTATACATTTTTACTCCTTTCAAAACTCTATAAGTTTCCATCTAGCTGTTCCAGATTTGAATTGCCAAATAGCCCCAACGCCAAATTCATTAGGAAAATGAACATTAAGAGTTGAATTCTCCGGAAGTATTTTATTTAAGTTGAATCTGCACATAGCACCAGTTGAACAAGGCGGTTTGTTAATATATAAATTGGCTGATGTAATACCTTCTTGACGCATAATAGCAGCTGCATGCCCTTCAACATATTGTCAGATAATGATCAAGGTCATAACCTATTCTATCGTTCACAGTGTGTGTTTCATTAAAGATTTCAATGAAATAAAAATAAGATGCTGACAACCCATTCCTTATAAATCGAATCCATAATTATTAGTAAATTTCACCTTTATTATTGTTTGGCACTAATAAAAGAGGTCATTCTATTTCAAACCATTTCCATGGCTGCGTTTCATCATCACGAAAAGCGCCGCATCCTAGAGGAAGATCACATAATTCACCAATAGAAGAATCAATCTGCTCCATTTCCGAAATCGATATTATAGCAGCACTTTCTTCACTAACGTCCTCTCCGTCCAAAAATTCCCACATTTCATCTTCTTTATCATGGAAAACTAAAACTACTTTCTTTTTTTTGTTAATAATATCTACAGTTGTTATTACCATTGTATTTTCATCAATATCAAACATAATTTTTCCTCACTTATTTGATTTAAAAATATTTTCTTCTCTTGATAAAACCTGTGCATTAGAATAACTGTTACTTCATCCACTGCTTCTTGGCTTTATGTGGTCAATTTGAACTTTCAATGGATCTGGCGTAACGTTTAGCTTACTTTGAGTTGCGGGAACAAGTTCTTTTCCTGACATATCAGATTTTATTTTTCCGCCATTTCGTCTCATATTTTCTTGTATTATCTGTCTTTTTTGAGCCTTTGTAAACTTTTTCCCTTCACCTACATATTTTGAATCTTTTAGATTAGAATAATCACCAGCATTATATACCAATACACCTAATCCGCTAACATGATAAGTATGGAAATCCTCTACCTGAAAATTATACACCTTAACAGAATCATCTGTCAACTCAATATCAAAATTTTCAACTAAAAGAACATTTCCGTTTACATCAAGAAGTTCATCACCAACTATTAGTTCTCCTGCTTTGATAAAGCCTTGATTTTTTACATAGAACGGGTGGTCAACAGTTGTAACGATTTCTTCACCGTTCACAGTGAGATGAACAAGCGTTGTTACCTCTCTTATGTAGGTTTCAAGAACAGGAGTTCGCTATAAGTTCAGATAAGCGACCATCTATCGAAAGTGTCATTTTATCACCTCGTCATTACTCAATTGAAATGAACCATATCATAAGGATAATACTGCTCATTTTGTAAATCGTTATCATCTAGTTGGAGCCTTTTAGCAATAGCACCAGCTTCAAAGCACCAGTATCCAAAATACAGCTTGAATTTTTCATTTTTATGTGAATCGTACCATGAACTGTGAAAGTGACTTCGATACCAACCACGAAGATACTTCAAAAATGTTTCTTTTGTCCTATCATCTATATATTTTGTCAGCTTTTTATACTCACGCTGAAAAGATATCTTATTAATATCAATATCACTTTCAGAGCCTAAAAAAACAAAATCTATAAGATAATCATAGGTTTCTGATTCCATCAGTTTGCTTCTAAGACGCATCATTTTATCGCTATTAACACCTAAGAGATACGCCAAAGAAGCTAAACATAGATTGTCTTCATATATAGACACATCGCCTTTTTCGCAAACCATATCTATCAACTCTTCAAATTCGTTTTTTATATCATTAATTGAATCTCCTCTTGAATATTTTGCTATTATGAGATCTGTCTTTAAGTATATTATTTTGTTATTTATCAAGGGGACTCTTTCATCATCAATCGAACCTGAATTCAACTTATCTTGAAATTTGCAAATTCGTTCTTTTTCCTGAGCAATAAATTCATCAAAATACGCTTTTGTTCGTATAGAATCTCTCATATAATACCGCCTTTTTAATTATTTTACAACATAGCCTTTACTATCGATAGTTTTAACAGATGTTGTAGCTTTAACCCCACCGTTAGTTCCAGGACTGGTTTTAACTCTAAATAATTCTCTGCTGTACCCTTCTGTTAATATATCATCAGCTACCTCTGGACCAACAACTTTATCCAGATTTTTAGATATCCAAGCATCAGACATCTGCCTTCCGCTATTTTTGGTATTACCCAATTGCGAAGAACCATATTTAGCTTCAGCTACAACATATTTTGGTTGTACGTTAGGATTGTTATTCTTATATACACCATCTATTCCATGATGAATTTTATCATCCAATGATACAATTCTATCATCACCCATTCTTGAGAAATTGGAATTCTCATAATGATCATCCATTTTCATTTCACAGTAATTACCTTTTTGCTGTTTAGTCTTTAGCTCAGTCTCACCAGATTCAACTTTCTTTACACAATCATTGTTATGAACCCAAATCTTGCAATTGCCAACAAAGTAAGTATGAAAATCTTCTACCTGAAAATTATACACTGTAACAGGTTTCTCTGTCAACTCAATAGCAAAATTTTCAACTAAAAGAACATTTCCGTTTACATCAAGAAGTTCATCACCAACTATTAGTTCGCCTTCTTTGATAAAGCCTTGATTTTTTACATAGAACGGGTGGTCAACAGTTGTAACGATTTCTTCACCGTTCACAGTGAGATGAACAAGCGTTGTTACCTCTCTTATATAGGTTTCAAGAACAGTTTTCGGAGAAGTTTCCATTGTTTCAGGGTCTGTTGAAATGACTTTATCTCCTGACTTTATCTTTTCTATGGCAACCATTCCGGCAACCGCCATGACAAGCGTTCCCGCCACAAAACAAGACGGCTTAACGCCTGCTTTATTTGCCGCACTGTTAAAGCCTTTATTCATTCCGCCTGTAAATACGGCAACACCGGCTATGCTAATCTGTGCAAATTGTAAATTTCTTCATTCAATTAGTTAAAAAGACCAAATTGATTTATCTCTTTCATTAAGCTTTTGCTCTATCTTATTTTCTATTATAAAAAAATATATGTCTTTAATAAAAAGCTCTAAAACTTCTTTTTGTACAATTGCGTAAAGGGTATTATTTTGTCTACTATTCTCACTTTTAACATCAAAATGTATTGAATCTATTTCGCAATCCGCAGAAAACTCACCTAAAAGCATTGTAAATAATGGATTATAACCTTTATAATTAATATATACATTCTTTAATAAATTATTATCAACAATCTTTATCCTTAAATCAATTTCGTCAAAAGCATAAATCTCATAGTTTTCTTTCTTTTCAATTTTGTACATATGATTACTCCTTAATAACTATTAAAATTTTCATCATAAAGTCCTACACATGCATCCATTGCCGGATTTGTTCTCATCGATGAACTGATAATTTGTTCTGGTGTCTTGCCACTAGAAATTAACGCATCATAAGACCTAGTTTGCATACGTTCTAAAGCAGCATTATATCCATTTTCATTTATAATATTTCCATCTAAATCGAGATAGGAATTTAACCTTGTTTGATTACGATAATCACAAATTAAATGTGCTATTTCTTCTGTAGAACATCCTTTATTTTTCATATCAGAAACTAAATCGCATATTGATCTATCATCTTCAATATACTGAATTCTTTTTTGCCTTGCACTTTCAACAAATTCCGGATCTGACCAATCCACATTAGCGAAATTTTTCAAACTGCCATCTTTTTTGGGTTTATAGCCATACACTGCATTGGGATCTTCTTCAGCATCAGCTAATACTTTGGGATTATCACTAGGATTATTATCATAATGACCGTTACCATATTTTTCTGCATTATGAACTAATACACCTAATTCGCCAACATGATATGTATGAAAATCCTCCACCTGAAAATTGTAAACCTTTAATTTTCAGCCCATTCAATATTATCTGGCATTTCACGTTTATAAAAAAATTTTTTGGCTGCCTCGAAAGCTTTATTTACCGAGATAATTGAATCTCTGCTGATTTCAATTTCTTCCTCAGGTGTATTAGTATAAAAAATACAATATTCATTGGTCTGACCGGTTTGGCGACCAACTGACTGAAAACCGAGTGACTCCTCGTCTGGAAAATAGGTGAGATTCGCCATTTCTTTGTTTACTAATACCACTAAGCAAGGATTCTCTTGAGTATTATTAGTAATCCAAAACTCGTTGACACCATCACCATATTTTTTTTGTAATATTTCTGAAAATTCAGAAATATTATTTGCATATTCAATTCCTCCAAAATGTTTTATTTTCATTTGATTACCTTATTCCTTTCTTATTTGATTTTCGGAACAGTGCTATTTCCAATGTATGTCTTTGGAACTGGGATAGCACGAACATTATTTGCAACCGAATTACTTGGAGGTACCACGGTTAATTTAGCGCCTTTTGGAAGTAGAGCTGGAACTTGTCTATCGCAGAATCCACAAGTTCCATTAGGGTTATTATGAAATACAGTTGCTTCATTTATACCATTTTCTCTCATGTATAAAGCAGCTTTTCCTTCAACATGACTTGCTGATTGTGCTTTATATTGAGGATATGAAGGTGTCGAACTATTTCCTGATTTAAAAGAAATTTGCTTTCCATCTGGAGTTACCATAACGCCCTCTGTTGTTTTTCCATCATATTTTGGAAGCACAGGCTTTTCTTGATTACAATTTGCATTATGTACAAGCAGTCTACACTTGCCAACATGATAAGTATGGAAATCCTCCACCTGGAAATTATACACCTTAACAGGTTCTTCTGTCAACTCAACATCAAAATTTTCAACTAAAAGAACATTGCCATTAGCATCAAGAGGTTTATCGCCAACTATTAGTTCTCCTGCGTTGACAAAGCCACAATCATTCACATAAAACGTGTGGTCAACAGTTGTAACGATTTCTTCACCGTTCACAGTGAGATGAACAAGCGTTGTTACCTCTCTTATGTAGGTTTCAAGAACAGTTTTCGGAGAAGTTTTCATTGTTTCAGGGTCTGTTGAAATGACTTTATCTCCTGACTTTATCGTTTCTATGGCAAGCAAACTAACCGCCTTGGCATTACCTAAAAATTCACCTGCCGCTCCAAGTCCGCCAAAACCTAGTCATGCGATGTGTAGAACATCTTCTAATCTAATCTAATTTAATCTGAAATAGCAGGTGCTCTTTCCCTTGCCCTCTTTTTTTAGTTCTCCTGCGGCAACAAGTTTTCTTAGTGCACCTTCAATAGAACTGTCACTGAGAGTAGGACAGAGTTCCCTTATATCCTGCTTGTTAAATCGTCCTATTTTGCTTTTGCTTGCCATTCTGACCATCTCAAGCGCAGGCAGTTTTTCTTGAACAATGGATGTACGCTCTTCAAAATCTTTATACGATGCAAGTATCGTGCCTAAAATGTACTTTATAAATGGCAAAGCATCCTCTTTGCCCTCGTGCCAGCCCGTCTGCGACTGACTCATAGCACTGTAATACAGATCTTTGTTCTTAGAGATCTTTGCCTCGAGCGATATATATTTGCCAATGTAAAAGCCATTCTGATACAGCAGAAGAGTAGTAAGCAGACGGCTCATTCTTCCGTTGCCGTAATTAAAAGGGTGTATACAGAGAAAATCGTGGATAAATATAGGAATAATTATAAGCGGCTCAACCTCCAAATTACCGATAACACGATTGTACTCTTCACATATCCTGTCAAGTGCCTCAGATGTTTCATTTGGCTCGAGCGGAGTAAACAGTATTTCTGTATGTCCATCGGGGTAAGCCGCACTGATATAATTCTGCACGCTTTTTGTTCTGCCAGCAAGCGGATTGTTCATATGACTATAAAGCATTTTGTGAAGCTGCAGAATATAGTTCTGAGTTATCGGAATAGCGTCAAAGCTTTCGTGTATAACGTTCAGCACGTCTCTATACCCTGCGATCTCCTGCTCGTCACGATTTCGAGGAGTAGTCTTTTCTTCGACCAACTGTTTGATCCTCGTGCTTGTTGTTACGATACCCTCTATCGCATTTGAAGCTTCGGTACTTTGAATTTTTGCCATCTCAACAAGCTTCTCCATCTCTTGCGGACGCTGTTTCAGATACTGCTCCTGTTTTCCAGCCTCTTTGTATATGGCCGCTATAAGTCCGAGAATATCAGAATCCCACTTTTGTTCTTTAAAACCAGAGTAATTAAAACTTCTCATTTCCTTACCTCCATTATTTTCCCTTAAATTATAATATAAAATAAGGGAAATGTCAATAGAATAAGCAAATTTGTCCTTAATATTATGTGCGAAATAAGGGAATATATCAAACAGTATTCCTCTACTGTATAAAAGAGCCGATTTCTCGACTCTTATGGTATCTATAGCATTGGGGAACATATTCGTAATTTTATATCATAAATTGTTTCCCGCATTTCTTGTTTTGGTTATGAAAAAAAGCACCTATCAGTGATAGATGCTAATGGAATTTGATAAATTCATATGGCTATTTCAACTTCCATGTTGATAAATGTAAACTTTTTTAGAAAGTATGATATAATATAGTATTGCATTAAATAAAAATACGAATCCATACTTATTCAGTCTATGTCACCTTACCCCCTCAATGACTCCCTTATCCATTTCATGCACAGTGTCGCACAGCACAGAAATATCCTCCGCTGAGTGAGAGCAAATAAGAATAGTCTTGCCCTGCTCCTTGTATGAAAGTAGGTACTCACGCATTTCTTTTACGCCGTCCTTGTCAAGACCATTGAAAGGCTCGTCAAGAATGAGTATCTTCGGGTTTTCCATGATAGCTTGTGCCAGACCAAGCCTCTGCCTCATACCAAGGCTGTATTTGCGGACGTGTCGCTTTAGTTCGGGATCAAGCCCCACCTGTTTCATACTGCTTTTTATCTCATCTTTACCTATCTTGTTGTTAAGCCCCGCAAGAAGTTTGAGATTTTTGTATCCACTGTAATACGGTATAAACCCAGGTGTTTCAATAATGATACCCATATCTTTCGGGAAGTCAACGTCCTTGCCCACTTGCTTGCCGTCAACTGTTATCTCACCCGATGTGGGCTTGATAAAACCACATATGCACTTCATAAGCATTGTTTTTCCGCTGCCGTTTCTGCCGATAAGCCCGTGTATCTTGCCCTCCTCAAAGGACACGTTTATGTGCTTTAGTATCTCCGTTTTGCCAAGCGTAAGGCATACGTCATTTACATTGATGATATCCATTTTGTCCCCCTAACTTGCAACCTCCGTCACATTATCATAATTAAACTTACCAATGGCTATCCCTCCGAAAACCAGCAGAACCGCAATAAGTACTAGCAGATAAATAACAGAAAAGCTCATCGGCATTATTGGCTTTTTGAAATATTTTGTGTAATGCAGCCAAGTTATTGAGTTTGCCAT